>JBQGON010000031.1:6260-27505 GCA_052087065.1 Vibrio sp.
ATCGCATTCAATCTAAGTCTGATTTTTTGCACATTCTGGATTGCATCCCTCATAACATCATGGTTCAAGATAATATAGAGTCTGACTGGCATTTTGATACTAGGGATCTTGCTTTATCTGCACAAGGTAAAAGCCTTTCTATTCGTGCAATGGAACCGTCAGGTATCCAGTTATGGATTGTCAAAGGTCCAGAGCCAGAACGATGTGAAGCCACCAATATCAATGACGCGGGCAAAGCGCGCAGTATGCTGGAAACCATGGGTTATGAGATGGTCCTCAACACTCAGAAGACACGAAGTATCTACTTTATCGATGCATTCCATATCACGGTGGACTCATTAGAAGGTATTGGGGATTTTGCCGAGTTCGCGATCATGACCGATGATGAATCCCTGCTAGCGACTTACCAGCTAGAGCTTGAAGCGCTCGCGAGCCGGTTTGGATTAACACAATCCGCTTTGCAAACCCAATCTTATAAGCAAATGTTCATGGAAAAGCTCAGCAATGAGGGCGTGTAACCAAGAGTGCCTGTATGCCGAGCGCAACGCACAATAAGAGCGATCTGTCTTCAGACATGATTAATAAGTACGGTCGAAAGTTGGATATCTGCATCAGGATGTGCCGATACGCCAATAGATCATAAAAAATCGAGCCCAGTAGCTCGATTTTTATGATGAATAATGCCAAGCAAGGGATACTTGATTAATGATGAGCGTATGACTTTGTCAGTGTGGTCGCTTTGATCACAGGGAATAAACCTGCTTTTTTGATTGTGTCGGCTACTTTCGGTGACGAGAGGTAGTCGATCAAAATGGCTGCCTTATCAGAGTGGTCGGCGGCTTTGAGTATCCCAGCCGAAAACGTACTCACTTTTTGATATTTGGCTGGAATGGGTCCTACATAGTCCGCCCCTTTGATTGGTAGGATCTCACTGATTTGCTGGAAGCCGATTTCTACATCACCTCGCGCGACGACGGTGGCCACTCGTTCACTTAATATTCTGTGACTTTTCGACTTAATCTCATCCCAAATACCCATTTTAGGCCAAAGTTTGGTGGATAAATACGTACCACTAGCACTGGCTGAGTAACCAATCGATTTGGCGCTTTTTAACGTGTTGATAAAGGCGGTTGGCGTACTGATATCGGGTTTCTTTGCGCCCGATTTAACCGACATCCCTATTTTGGATTTCACAAGATCGGTTCGGGTATCCGGATAGACATATCCTTCCTTCGTGCGCTTATCAAGAGACGAGCGCGATAAAATAATCACGTCAAATTTTTCGCCACGTTTTAAGCGGACCGGAATTGAGTCGTGAGCCCCCCCACTTGATGATCCATAAGAGGTGTCTACTTTGATGCCGGTTTGTTTTTCGAAATCCGGCTTTAATCGATTGAAAGCCTCCGCAAACCCTCCGGATGTTATGACCTGAAGTTTACTGTGAGAGTCGTCTGCAAAGGCTTGGCTGGTATAGGCAAAGCTTGCGACAACCATGCAAGCTGTGAGGCTTTTTGCCAGTCGTTTATTCATATTATGTTCCTATTCTTTCACGAGTTGGATGTTATTTAATACAATAAAAAGCGACACATTTTATTATTCATTTCGTGCCATGATGTTCGCTCCTCGGGCGTTTTGGCAGTAAGAAAATAGTTTGTTCTTACTATTTCTTATTCACTGCAGCAACGAGGATAACTTAATGAAACATCATGCTTATTATTAGGCATTTTCTTTTCTATTAATCAAGAACTAGGATTCAAAAGTCACATATGCAACTAACGAGGAAGGCTTATTCTTGGTGGAGGCTCACATTAAAAGCTCATCCAATGGTGGGAGGTTTTAAACAGCAGTGAATGATTCATAGCAATAGGACGAACCCTATTCATTATTGGCTAAAGCGTGGTTTTAAAAAATACAGTAATGCTCAAAGCGGGACTTTCATCTGATGTGATTGATAGGTACCTAGCAGTGATGACGTCGACCTTTATCATTCACTGCCAGTGACCAAGAGAGAGTATTGTTAGAGCGATTTATCGTGGTGTGGCTTGAATATTCAAGAAGGCCGCGCCGCGCACTCCGCCTGCATCTCCATGTTTGGCTTGGATAATTTTAGGACACTGAGCAACAGATAACAGATGTTTGGTAATACGTTTGGGCAGTTCTTCATAAATCAATCCGAAATTCGAGAGGCCACCTCCCAGCACCACCACGTCAGGATCATTGGCGGTAAAAATATGCGCGAAACATATGGCCAATAATTCGAGAAAACGGTCAACATGTGTTTGCGCATCGGTATCGCCGTGATGATAGTCTGCAATAATATCCACAGCTGATTTCTTATCTTCATGATAATGCTGATAGAGCAACTCAAAGCCGCGCCCAGATAGGTAGTTATCCAAACATCCTTGCTTTCCACAACCGCAGTTGAGCAGCGGTGCCTTATCGGCTCCAAGATGAAACCACGCATCAATCGGCATACGCATATGGCCGAACTCTCCGGCAACGTGGTTGCGCCCAGAAAAAATCTGCCCCGCATAGATGATTCCTCCGCCAAATCCGGTGCCCAAAATAAGGCCCAGCACGGCAGGTACGTCTCTGAGGTTTTCATCCCATGCTTCAGAAAGAGCAAAACAGTTAGCGTCGTTTTCAATTTTTACGTGGCGGCCTAGTCTGGTTTCGAGATCGGCCCGTAACGGCTTACCATTCGCGGAGGGAATATTGACGGTAAGTATGGTATTGGTTTCAGCATCTTCTATGCCGGGGATACCAAGTCCGATGGTTCCTTCAATACCCAACTGATTATCGTATTTTTCTACCAATCCTGAGAGGATGTCTAGCAGTAATGAATAATCGTCCGTTGGTGTCTTAACCCGTTCCGTGGCGATTCTTTCCAGTTGACGATTAAAGACACCAAACTCAATTTTTGTCCCGCCCACATCAAAGCCATAATACATACGATTATCTCCATATACAGCATCGACTTTCGCTCAATGCTTTCATCAAAATTGAACTCATTAGATAAAAATTTATGTGTAAATTGCATCACTATTGATACTGACTGACAGGAAGTATTGAAATAATGGCGTTATTCATAATAGGTAAGATTTATATCTAATGAAATAACGAGAGTAAGTCAATCAGGGTAACTGGCTTTACTTTCTAATATAAATGCCTATAAAAAGCAATTTAATATGATGTGTTTATAGGTAAGTTTCTATGAATTGTTGAATATTTTCATAGTCTTGAATATTTTCATTTTAAACCTTGTTAGTGTGCATGTTTTATATACAACGAATAACATTAATATCGTAAATATGACACATTTCATTTTTTGATTATTTTTTAGACGTTTGTTTTACAGAAATTCAGCGGTAATATTTTGATCAGATAATAAGATGAATATGCGTTTAACATGAATGTAAAAAAGTAAAGTGAACACTAGTCACATAAATTTAATCCTAAAGGTGAAAGGTAAATTTAATATTCAATTATTGAGAGCGATCACAATAATAAAAGATAAGTTATAAACCAGTAATACGGCTTACCGATTAAAAAATCACTCACTCTTAATAAAACTAATAAGATAAGTGTATCCATATTAAGTAAATTTACCTGCGTAAGAAATGGTTCGCTGATCCCCTTCACAGTTTTCTGTACCCATCCTATTCATACCTATATTAAACCAAATAACTTCATATACTTAACTTATATTATCAGTCATGTGTTCACGTGTTTAGTGAGCCTTATATAGACTAAAGTTCTATGAAAGTATTTCATAATATGAAATGAAATTGCCGGAGTTTTCAATTTTTATTGTATTACTCATGAGGGGTTTAAGTTCGACGTGATGAATATCACAACCCATCGAGAAAGGATGCTAAATACTAGCCCCTGTAAGCGATTTCAAATATGAGGTTCCTTTGGTCACTATTAAGCATGTATCTGAACTTGCAGGGGTTTCTCAGGCGACGGTTTCTCGAGTCGTGAATGGGACTACTCGTGTTAGCAACGATAAAAAGTTGAAAGTTGAAAAAGCGATTAAGGAGCTCGGTTATCGTCCTAACTCTATTGCTCAGGCTCTCGCATCAAGTCGAACGGGGAGCATCGGTATTGTTGTCCCCGAGCTTGGTAGTTCTTTTTTCGCGGGGATTTTGCAAAGTACCGAGTGTCATTTACGTCGTTTAGGGTATCACGCCGTGGTGACTGCTGGTTCAAATACCGAGGATGGGCAGCGAGAATCTGTCGAGTTTTTACTCGGACGTCGTGTGGATGCCTTGATTCTACACACGCAACAACTGTGTGATGACTATCTAATTGATTTAGAGGCGAGAGGTATTCCCATTGTCGTTATCAACCGTGTGATACCAGAGCTGCAAGCAAGCTGTATCGATATCGATAATGAAGCTGGAGCAATGCTGGCCACGCAATATTTGTTGCAAATGGGACACAGACATATTGCTTGTATTACCGGACCACTTGATAAATCTGACGCGAGAGGGCGTTTGCAAGGTTATCGGCGAGCCATAGAGCAAGCTGGGTTGGAGTATAACGAAGAGATCGTTTCCGAGGCTGGCTTTACGGAAGAAACTGGAATGAGTGCCATGCAAAAACTGCTGAAACGAGGAGGGAAATTTACAGCGGTCTTTGCCTCCAATGACCATATGGCATTTGGTGCATTCGAAGTATTAAAAGAGCATGGGCTATCCGTCCCTAAAGATATTTCATTAGTCGGGTTTGATAATGTTCTTTTTGCTCGGTATCTCACGCCAGGATTAACGTCGGTCAATTTTCCGATTGAGGAAATGAGTATAGAGGCCGTGCAGTTGGCTATTCAAAAACTCAGTAAAAATAAATGCGATGTAAATTTTAAATTGTCACCAGCTTTGGTGGTAAGAAATTCCGTTAATGATTTACTAAAAACGTTATAAATAATAAGGATATACGATGAAACTTAAGACTCTTCTGCTATCCAGCGCGGCTGTATTTGGGCTCGCTGCTACTGCCAATGCTACTGCTGCAAATGAAACCATTCGCTTTGATGGTTTTCCTGATTTCGACAGTAGCTTAAAAGTGATTTTACCTCCCTTTGAGAAAGAGACCGGAGTAAAAGTCAATGTTCTGATGAACAACCATGGCGACCACCATACGAAGTTAACCACGAACCTCGCAACAGGCTCAGGTGCTGGTGATGTGATTGTTGTGGATGTTGAAAAAATTGGCCCTTTTGTGGCCTCGGGAGGACTAGTCAATCTTTCTAAAAAATATGGTGCTGATAAGTATCAAGACCGCTTTGCCCCTTACGCTTGGGCGCAAGGTAAAGGTTCCGATGGGGATATGTATGGTATCCCAGTGGATTTGGGGCCTGGCGTTATGTATTACAGAACCGACATTTTTAAAAAAGCTGGGTTGGATATTAAAAAAGTCATCAAAAGCTGGGATTCGTACATAGCGGCTGGTGAGAAACTGAAAAAAATGAATATTCAACTTATTCCATCTGCGGCCGATGTCGCGCAAGCGATTATTTTCACCACGGTACCCGATGGTGAAGGTTTGTACTTTGATAAAGATGGTAACCCAGTGGTCACCTCTAAACGTTTTGTTAAAGCATTTACCATCGCGAAAGAAATCCGTGATAAAGGTCTAGACGATCATATTCTTGCTTGGTCTAACGAATGGTATGAAGGTTTCCGTAAAGGCACGTTTGCGACACAGTTATCGGGTGCTTGGTTGCTTGGCCACTTGAAAAACTGGATCGCTCCAGAAACCAAAGGCAAATGGGCTGTATCACACTTACCTAATGGTATTTACGGTAGCTGGGGTGGTTCTTTCCTTTCCATTCCAAAACAGTCTAAACATCAGGATGCGGCTTGGAAGCTAATTAAATACATGACGACTAACCGTGATGTTCAGTTGAAAAGCTTTGAGACTATCGCAGCATTCCCTGCCAACGTAACCACTTATGATGACGATATGTTTAAACAGCACATTGAGTTTTTGGGTGGACAGCAAGCGAGATTGCTATTTGCTGATGTGGCTAAAAATATCAAACCAGTACAGCCATCAAAAGGTGACCATGTCGCACGTTCTATTGTTTTAGAAAACGCATTGATGGAAGTTCTTGACGAAGATAAAGACATCAACACTGCGCTAAAAGAAGCCGAACGTTTGATTAAGCGTCGTACACGTAACCTATAAGCAATGAGTGTACAGGGAAACTATAGCTTGGCGTTTCCCTGTACAAGAGGTCGTTATTATGAATTTCTCAGCAAGTAATAGTATGAACAAAACTGCCGAGAAGCGTTTTTTTAATCTAAATATGAAAGCGCTTACGCCCTACGGGTTTTTACTGCCATTTTTATGTATTTTCTCTATATTTGGGATCTTTCCGTTACTCTTTTCAGTCTATCTTTCCTTTCACGCTTGGAACCCTGTGGAAGGGTTAGGGGCGATGAAATATGTAGGGATAGAGAACTATCAAATTGCTCTGACTGACCCTTGGCTATGGCGCTCACTTAAAAATACATTTTGGTTAGCCATTACATCTGGTGTTGCTCAGCATTTAGTCGCGATACCTGTCGCCTACATTTTGGTTTCAATGGGCGATCGGTTACGGCATTGGCTTACCTCTGCTTACTTTTTACCGTACATCACCTCAACCGTGGCGGCATCATTGATATTTTTCAATATGTATTCGCCGAACTCAGGGATCATCAACCAAACGTTAACAGTGCTGGCTAATAGTTCTGTATTCGGTTGGGCTTTTGCATGGGTCAACGATTTTCAGCCTATCCGCTGGTTAGATGATGCGACATTAGTTAAACCTTCCATTGCTATCATGGTGTTTTGGAAATATACCGGTTTTAACATCGTGCTCTATACCACCGGTTTAATGACCATTCCTAAAGATATATTGGAAGCGGCACGCATGGATGGTGCGAATGCTCTGCGCCGTTTTTGGAATGTGTCTTTACCGATGATCCGTCCTTTCGTCTTCTTCGCTATTACCATGACCATCATTGGTAATTTACAGTTATTTGAAGAACCTTTTGTCCTGACCCGTGGGACAGGTGGTACGGGTCAATCTGGCCTAACGATTTCTATGTATTTGTATAA
Organism: Vibrio sp.; assembly: GCA_052087065.1. Taxonomy (GTDB): domain Bacteria; phylum Pseudomonadota; class Gammaproteobacteria; order Enterobacterales; family Vibrionaceae; genus Vibrio. The sequence goes on from JBQGON010000031.1 coordinate 13,371, forward strand.
AGTCGGTTGGGAGTGGCTTGAGATGGGAACAGCATCAGCGATTTCTTGGCTGTTATTTGCATTGATCGCTACTTGTACCGTGATTCAATTCTTCTTCTTTGGTAAGAAAGGTTTAGGGGAGCAGTAAGATGTCAGTTAATACACCTAAAGCGCACAATTCAGGGATGCTTGCTTTTAGACCAAGTGATAAAACGGTGGAAATAGTGACAAAAGTATTGATGGTTATTTTAGCCATTGTGCTCATTATCTCTGCCATTGTGACCGTATTTCCATTTGTATGGTCTGCGCTGTTATCAACTCGAGACCGCACAGAAATCTTTGGTTCTGGGATCAGTTTTTCTATTGGCGATAGCCTAGCGATTAACTACGAGAAGTTAAAAGAAATCATGCCATTTTGGCAAGCGATGTTTAATTCCATTTATGTCGCGTTTTTGGGCACCACGGTTTCATTACTATTTTGTAGTATGGGTGGCTATGCCTTTGGCGTTTTTCAATTTAAAGGTCAAAAGTTGCTCTTTGGTATGTTGGTAGGCTCAATGATGATTCCTCCTGTACTGAGCTTAATTCCTTACTTTATGATCATTAAGTTTATTGGTTTATTGGATAACCCCATCGCCGTTTGGTTGCCGTTCACGACCACACCGTTTGGTATTTTCTTAATGCGTCAACACGTTGTGGCATCGATACCGAAAGAACTCCTTGAAGCCGCTAAATTAGACGGTGCCAGTCAAGTGAGAACATATTGGAGTGTCGTGCTGCCCTTGATGAAACCAGCGCTTGCAACATTGGCCATTGTGCAGTTTGTGTTCTTCTGGAATATGTTTATGCAACCGTTAGTTATTTTAACAACCCCTGAAAATTATGTAATTACTCAGGCACTTAGAAGTGTGCAGGGTATTCCAAATACCCCATGGGGCGCGGTAATGCTGGGAACAACAATTTCGATATTACCTTTGGTGGTTGCTTATTTGTTTGCGTCTAAACAGATGATTAGTGGTCTTACTTCTGGTGCAGTAAAAGGTTAGATTTAAAAGGTTATGATAATGAATAAATATGAACTTCCTCAGGATTCTCAGTTACGTAAGCGAGAATTTGTATTCGGTGTCGCCACATCTGCTTATCAAATTGAAGGTGGTGTCAATGAAGGAGGGCGTGGCCAATCAATATGGGACACATTTTGCCGACAACCCGGAAAAGTGGATAAAGGCGACCATGGCGACATTGCATGCGATCACTATCATCTATGGAAGCAAGATATTGAAATGATTGCGAATCTTGGTGTCGATGCTTATCGCTTCTCTATCGCATGGCCAAGAATTCAACCGCAAGAAGGTGTTATCAACCAGCAAGGGTTGGACTTCTACGAGCAGATCATCAATGAATGTCATACCCGAGGTATGAAAGTTTACGTAACGCTATATCACTGGGATCTACCACAATATTTAGAAGACAAAGGTGGCTGGCTTAATCGAGAAACCGCCTATAAATTTGCCGAATATGCCGATGTGGTCAGCAAATATTTCGGCAATAAAATTGATGTCTATACCACGCTAAATGAACCGTTTGTCGCGTCGTTTTTGGGATATCGCTGGGGATTGCATGCGCCGGGTATTAAAGGTGAGCGAGAGGGTTTATTAGCTTCTCATCACATGATGCTAGGACATGGCTTGGCTATGCCGATTTTACGTACTAATGCACCAGACGCTAAGCATGGTGTGGTATTTAATGCGTCGCCTTCTTATCCTCATTCTGAGCAGGATCAGGGCGCAGCCGGCTACGATGAAGCAGAAAATTATCATTGGTTTATGGACCCTGTTTTAAAAGGCGAATATCCACGGTTGGTGGTCGAAAAACAATCGGCCAATATGCCGATGATTTTGCAGGGAGATCTCGAGATTATGTCTGCGCCAGTGGACTATATCGGTGTCAATTATTATACCCGCAATGTGGTTCGTTATGATGACCAAGGCAATGTCGAATCTGTTCAACAACCGCATAATGAGCATACCTATATTGGTTGGGAAATCTATCCGCAAGGGCTGACCGATCTATTGGTTCGTATCAAAGAGCGTTATCCGAATGTGCCTCCTTTATATGTCACTGAAAATGGGGCGGCGGGCGATGATCAGTGTATTGATGGCCGTGTCAACGATGAACAGCGTGTACGTTACTTTCAAGAACATCTCAATGCGGTTGACGACGCAATCAAATCAGGCGTTCAAGTTGATGGCTATTTTGCATGGAGTTTAATGGATAACTTTGAATGGGCGTTTGGCTACTGTCAGCGCTTTGGCATGGTTTATGTCGACTATGAAACGCAAAAAAGAACATTAAAACAGAGCGCAATTGCTTATCAAAATATGTTGTTAGAACGGGCTGGGGAGAATAAGTAATGGCTAAGGTCGAATTCAGAAACATCAAAAAATCTTTCGGTAATGTTGAGGTCGTTAAACATTTTAACTTTACAGTCGAAGATGGCGAATTTGTCGTTTTCTTGGGCCCATCGGGCTGCGGAAAATCGACAACACTGCGTATGTTGGCAGGACTTGAAAGTATCTCAGCGGGCGATATCTTTATTGGCGATAAATGGGTCAATAATGTCGATGCGAAAGACCGAGACTTAGCAATGGTTTTCCAAAGTTATGCGCTTTACCCTCACATGACTGTCTACGAAAATATTGCCTTTGCGTTAAAGCTAAAGGGAATGAAGAAAGCGGAAGTGGATACGGAAGTGCGTAAAGCGGCGAAAATGCTTGAGCTTGAACCACTGCTCGATCGTAAGCCGAAGGCGTTATCTGGTGGTCAAAGACAACGGGTCGCAATGGGGCGTGCGATGGTTCGCACCCCTGAGGTATTTTTATTCGATGAACCGTTGTCAAACCTTGATGCTAAATTGCGTGGGGTGATGCGTGATGAAATTAAACAATTACATCGTGAGTTACAAACCACCACCATTTATGTCACGCATGATCAAATTGAGGCGATGACGCTAGCGGATCGCATTGTGATTTTGAAAGATGGATATGTGGCTCAGGTAGGCACGCCAACGGATGTGTTCCAACGTCCGGAAAATAAATTTGTCGCGCAGTTTATCGGTAACCCATCGATGAACATGCTTGAGGCTAAGTTAGTCAGTATCAACAACGAGTTTAGTGTGGAAATCGGTGATACCCATATTCCGTTGCCTCAGCGATTCCAAGCGCATGCGTCGAAAAACTTAGCGCTGCATATTGGGGTGCGCCCAACTGATATTCACTTGCGCGCTGAGCAAATCGCTCATGATCGCGTGTTACCTATTCCGGTAAATATTATTGATAAAGAGTTACTCGGTGCCAGTATTTTATTAAAAGCAGAACTTGCAGGTCAGCCAATATTGGTAGAAACACAATCTGCAGAATTAATGGAAGGTGAAATAACGCTGTATTTAGATTTAGATGCGATTCACTTATTCGATGCATTTAGTGAGAAATCTCTGGCGGATTAATTTATCGCTTTATTGCGCTAATTAAAACGGAATTAATAATAGTTAGCTTCTTCTGTTAAGGAAGAAGCTAAGGATAGTGATGATGAAATTTGGACATTTTGACGACGATAATAAAGAATATGTGTTAACTACGCCTTGTACTCCGATTAAATGGAGTAATTATGTCGGCACATTAGATTTTGGTGGCTTGGTCGATAGTAATGGCGGCGTGTTACTGTGTAAGGGAGATCCCGCGCTTAATCGGATTACGAAATATATTACCCAATTACCCAACTCAGATTTTAAAGGCTCAACGCTGTATTTGAAGGTGCGCAATAAAGAAGGTGAAGAAGTCGTATTTTCACCTTTTTATACGCCGACACTCAAACCGCTGAATAAGTTTGAAAATCACACTGGATTATCTTATACGACCATCGTCTCGGAAGCTTACGGTGTGCGTTGTGAAAGCACTTTTTTTGTTCCAAGAACAGATCCTGTACTCCTGCAAGATATTAAAGTGACCAATATCTCCGGTGCAGAGCTACATGTTGATGTTGTTCCTGTATTTGAATTTACTCACTTTGATGCACTCAAGCAGTTGGTGAATGCCGATTGGGTGCCTCAGACCATGGTTTTAAAAGCCCATCAAGCCGAGAATGGCTACACGGTGCTGGAGCAATATGCGTTTATGAAGCGCGATATGGCCGTTAATCTAGTCACTGCTGACCGCCAAGCGAGTTCATTTGACGGCGACCGCCAGAAATTCTTGGGCAATCAGGGATATGGAAGTTGGGCGGCACCAGGCGCGCTGAACCAACCGGAGCTAACAAACAGCGAATGCTTACGAGGAGATAATATCGGGGCATTAAATCTCCGTTTGGGATGGATAGCACCGCAACAAACCGAGCGTACGGTCGTGCAATTAACGCAAATGGAGAGTCTGGCTGCCGCTGAGCCGCTGTTAGCTAAGTATCGTGACCATGCTGAAGTCGACCGTGCCTTTAGCGAATTGGCTGAGTTTTGGCAACAATATTTAGCGACGATTCAGGTCGAAACGCCGGATCCAGCAATGAACTCCATGCTCAATATTCACAACCCGCGCCAATGCCATACAACAAAGAACTGGTCACGTTACTTATCACTTTACCAGTTAGGCTATGGCGCTCGGGGCATCGGATTCCGTGATTCATCACAGGATATATTGGGGGTTATTGCTCATATGCCACAAGAGGCAAGGCAGTTTATTGAGCGCCTCCTGTCTGTGCAAAATATTGATGGCTCGGCAATGCACCAATTTTTCCCTTCGACCATGGAAGCGAATGGTGGTGACTCGCGTGAAGAAGAAGATCGTCCTGATTATTATGGTGATGACCACTTATGGATTGTCTATGCGGTGACGCAGTATGTTAAAGAGACAGGTAATGCCGATTTCTTAAATGATGTGATTCCGTTCTATCAAAAAGATAAGCAAGGCAAGGTGCTTGAATCTGCGACTGTATGGCAACACCTGTGCCGTGCGATGGCGTTTACTGAGACGCATACGGGCAAACATGGCCTGCCGTTACTGGGGTTCGCCGATTGGAACGATACCGTGAATTTACCGACCGGGGCCGAATCATTGATGGTCGCGAATATGTACGGAAAAGCGTTATTGGATATGCTTGATTTATGTCGGCTGCGCGAAGAAGTCGCTTTAGCCGAGCACTATCAGACACAGTATGAACACATGCAAAATGTCGTTAATCAGCACGGTTGGGATGGCGAGTGGTTTGTCCGTTATTTTGATGAAGAAGGGAGTCCTATCGGCTCTCATCACAATCAGCAAGGACAAATCTACACCAACGCGCAAAGCTGGCCTGTCATTTCCGAATTCGCCACTCCTGAAAGAGCCAAGGAAGCACTCAATTCGGTTTACGCAAAACTCAATACCGCTCATGGGATTAAGCTCTCCACCCCAGGTTATAATGGCTTTTCTCCCGATCTTGGTGGGGTGTCTACTTATCCGCCGGGAGCCAAGGAAAATGGGGGAATCTTCTTGCATGCGAACCCTTGGGTGATGATTGCCGAAGCTAAAATGGGCAATGGTGATCGTGCGTACCAGTATTACCGCCAAATTAATCCGGCCTCTAAGAACGATAAGATTGATATTTTTGAATCTGAACCTTATTGCTACCCGCAAAATATTTTGGGAGACGAACATTCTCAGTTTGGTCTTGGACGTAATGCTTGGTTATCCGGCACATCGTCGTGGACTTACGTAGCAGGGACCCAGTGGATACTCGGGATTCGACCAGACATTGATGGTTTGGTGATTGATCCGTGTATTCCCCAAGATTGGCCCGAGTTCAAAGTGCGTCGTCAATTTCGCGGTGCGCAATATTGCATTCATGTCTTGAACCCCAATAAAGTTCATAAAGGCGTGTTCCAAATGCAAGTGGATGGCTCTGTCGTGACTGGTAATAAAGCGCCAGTCTTTACCGATGGTGAGCATCATATTGAAATCACGCTCGGTGAACCAGAATAAGTGACAATTAGCGGCTATTGATAGAGCAACACTGCGAATGATATTAGTGTTGCTCGCCCAAGCAGTGTGCTGACGAGTCTTGCAAACTCATGTCTGTTTTTTTGATTTTTTGATATCGGCTTCTTCTTGATATCAATGGATAATATTGGATTTGGATTATGCTAAATAAAATTCCATATACAAGTTATGCTGGTTCGGCGAGCATACTTAGTAGTCAAGGTGATGCCGTTGAATTTCTTCAACCATGGTATACGCCAATCTCGACGACGCCGGAAAATACGGGAATGGCCGTGGGTGGAATAGGGTCTACCTTTACGTTGACGCCATTAGGAACGACGCCTAACTTTAGTTTCATCCCAGGTATTTATATTGATAACTCAGCTGAGAATATCAATTTCAATGACTTTTATATCTCGGTCATGAATGATTTGGATATTGATGAGCTGGCCATCAGTGACCTTGTTCAATTACAACGCTTTGACGAATTTTATCCGGCCACCTTTTCAGGCAAACCTCTCATTACGGGCGATTATGATCAAACGTTAGCATGCATTCGCAGCGCGTTACAAAGCTTAGATTTTTATCAGGATAATAAAGAGAAATTTACCCGCTGGAACATTGAATTTAATGAGAAAACTCAGCATTTAATTGAGCACGATCCTAGGTCACTGCAAACCCAGCTTTGGGTTGCCATGGATTTTTTTAGTGGCTTACTCATTAATAAGTCGGTCGATAGTGTCTCGTTGTGCACCCAAGGGCGAGAGGGGATACGCTCTCCAGAACTTGATTCGATTGAGTATCAAGCGTTGTATCCGATGGCCCAGTATGAATATAACAGCTTTGCCAATCTCAGTATTGCGCGGACCGTGGTCTCACCAATTGTTAAGGGAGATAAAAAACTATGCTCATTACCGATGCACTGGAATCACTTTGCACTGCAAAATCGCTCTGATAAAACGCAGCGGATTACGCTCGCGCAACCGATGGAGAACCTCATTGGATCGACCTATCAAAAGCAGCGTCATGGCATGCAAGATTCGGCTTGTCGGTTAGTACGCAACACCATTCAACAACAGCATGCGTTAAAACTCATTGACAGTGAGCACGAGCAGTTGATTGGTGTTAGCCTGCAAAGTGACTCTCCTTATCCCGCCGACATTGAAGGCGAAGTACTCTACGGTGTGGTCGTCAACAAAGAAGACCGACAATCAGGCAAAGTGGTCGTGACGGTTAAGCCTTCTCTCTATCAGTCGAAATTATCGCATGAGCTGATGGCTAGCCTCAATACGGGGCGAACTAATGGGTATTTCGACCGCGGTACCTACAGTGGTCGAGAGCCGATGGCGGCTTTGGTTGTGGTTCAGGTTGAGTTACAACCCGGTGAATCCTTTGATCTGCGCGTTATGCAAGTAATGGATCACAGTAAAATTTGGTTGGATGATTGGTGGTCAGAAAAAGCGTATTGCCAATTTTTCTCTGAGCATGAGCGAGCGACAACAATCGCTGAAGAAGTATTGCCTCAACTGCAGGCGATAGAAACGAAGATAGTGAAACAGCAAGTTGATTTCCTCGATAGTGCGAAACAGCAAGTCGATGATCCGTCATGTGCGACCCAATTTGCGACGATGGCGATGAATACGCTTTCTTTCCTTTCTGAATCGACCGTGTGGGATCGCGACGACCGTTTTCTTGTCAAAGAATGTGTCGACTATCCTTTTTTCAATTCGCTGGATGTGTACTTTTATGGCTCGTTTGCCATTTTGTATTTATTGCCTGAGCTCGACGGGAAAGTAATGCAAGAATTTGCTCGTGCTATCTTGGCGCAAGATGCGACGCCTCGACGTTACTGGGAGTATGCAGATAAACCCAATGCCGATTTAATCGATAACAAATATCGCGGCGTACGAGCGGAGTTCGGAGCGGTCATTCACGATTTAGGTAGCCCATTTGATATTAAGGCCGATGCTTACAGTTGGCATAATGTGAAGGAATGGAAAGATCTGGCGCCGAAATTTGTGTTGATGGTGTATCGCCATTATCAGAAAACTGGCAATAAGCAGGTTGTGGAAGCATGTTGGCCAGCGGTCAAAGAGAGTATCAAGTATTTATCTGCGTTGATTGAAGACGGTGATAGCTTACCTATGGTGCATGGAACCGATGATACCTTTGACAATTTATCGTCACATGGGATTGCGATTTATTGTGCGAGTCTATGGGCCGCAGGGCTTAAAGTTGCTGGAAATTTAGCGGCGATTATGGAAGAGCCAGAACTTGCTCAGCAATACCAGCAGAAAGGGAGTGATGCTCTCGAGGCATTAGAAGCAAGTCTTTGGGATGAACGCCAAGGGTATTATCATTTTTACGCGACTCCTATCCAAGTCCATCATTTGACCGGTGAGGATTTTCAGCCGCTGCAACAACTTGGGCTGTCGCTATCTGGTGATAAAGTGTCGGATAAAAAGCAACTTAACGATTATCTTAATCGTGTTGACCAAGACAGTGCCTTATCAAAACATGATCAGCGCTTAGCCAAGAAGCAACAACTCATTGCGACTGCGCCATTGGCCTTTACGCGTGACTACCAAGTGATGGTACTCGACTCAGATAATAGCTTTGGGGATGCGTTGATCGCCGATACTTATCTAAAACTCATGGGTTTGGATGGGCTATTTACCCCAGAAAGGGTGAGCCGAACGTTAGATTTTATTTATCACACCAACTATATCACCAATAGCCCACATTTAGGCGTAGCAAATATGACGCTGGCTGATGGCGGGGCGGACGAGGCATTTCAAGCGCAAGATGTGTGGGGAGGAGTGCAATTTAGTATTGCCAGTGCCTTGAAATTAGCGGGCAAAAAGCCGCAGGCTGAACGCCTATTGACGACCGTTTATGAAACGCTCTACCACTCGGCCAAAATTCCTTTTGCGGCGCCAGAAGGATTTAATGGCTCAGCACAAGTCACCGTCAGTGATCTACAAGCGGTGTTATCTTTAGATGAGACTCAGGCGCAAGAATGTTTGCTGGTATTGAAAAATATTGAAGCACTCAGACCTGATGGCCGGATTAATCCACATTTACGTTTCCACAAAGAGAAGTTCATGCGTGAGTTCATTTATGGTCATTTAGATACGGATTTGATCGCCTATTTTCATCAGTGGTTAGTCCAGAATAGTATGAAATACACCGCCGGTCGTTACTTTAGACCAGGGATGATATTTTCTTACATTTACTGTTAACCCTTCTATTGTAAAGGGTTGATTTTAATCAACCCTTTCCCTTCACTAAACCATAAAGTTATGTTAGAAGAATTGATGGACGTCAGTTTTTAACCCCTTGGGACTTTATATGGACAGCATAAATAAAAACAAATCCCCGACCGCTTACGAAGTCGCAAAACTTGCCAATGTTTCTCCCAGTACCGTCTCGCGTTACTTCAATCGAACATCCTATGTGTCGAAAGATAAAGCGGAAAAAATAGAGGATGCAATCCGCTCATTAGCCTATAAGCCGCAGGTTTATGTCGACAAGTTAATCAAAACACGCTCTTTGACGGTCGGGGTTCTGGTGCAAAATCCAGATAGCCCCTATGCCAGTAGCATTTTGATAGATATAGAACGGGTTTTAAATGAGCATGGCTACTCTATCTTAATTGCTGTCAACAGCTGGCAGGAAAAGTTAGTCGCTCACTCGTTAGATTATTTGTTAAAGAGTGATGTGGATGCGATCATTGTTATTTCGGGTAACGTTGATGAAGCGCTAATCAAAAAATGTGCAAAGAAAATTCCAATTGTTGCTGTCGGATACAGTATTGAAGGAGAGAATATTCAATCGATCGCCTTGGACAATATCATGGGTGGGTATCTGGCAACGTTGCATTTAATTCAGTTAGGCCATGTCAATATTGCGCATTTCAAAGGACTACCCAATCATAAAGACTCGTTATCACGGTTTAATGGCTATAAGAAATCGCTCTCTGAGGCTGGCATTGAGTATAAGGAAAAACTGGTTTTAGACGGTGACTTTAGCTTAAAGTCTGGGTATGAGAAAACCGTTGAGTTGATTCAATCTCAGGTCTACTTTTCTGCGATATTTGCCGCCAACGATCTTTCTGCCTATGGCGCGATTAAAGCGTTGCTCGATCATGGTTTCAAAGTTCCTGAAGACATTTCTGTCATCGGCTTTGATGATCTACCGACATCGGCATACTTCACACCTTCACTCACGACGTTACGTCAGCCGCTAGATGAAATAGGGGCCATTAGTGCTCATTGCATACTAAAGCTATTAAGTGGGGAAATGGAAACCGTGCGCTTACCGCCGATTAATTTGATAGAGAGAGAGTCAACGAAATCTCGCTACCGTTAATAGAAAAGCCGAAAATAACGAGTATTTTCGGCTTTATTTTTACGCATTCGCGGTTTATTTAACGGTATCGTCCAAGAAACTCACTGTCCAAAAGAATGGCGCATTCCAGTTAATGGTAATCTCGTTCAATGTCCAAGCACCGATATCGTCCTTCCAGCAAGTTTGTCCAACACATTTCCCTTTCATAGAAGAAGCAATCGGATCACTGAAGTTGGTCGAGTTCGGACCACCGGACATGACACCAGGTGCTACTATCGGTGACTTAGGATCAACAGCATGAGCCCAAAAACGATGATGCGGATTCATCAATCGGCGGCTACCATAACCTGATACATAAGATTGATCGAGAGGGTTACGGCCAAGGATGTAATCCATCGCATCAATGATCGCATTGACATACTTACGGTCGTGAGTGAAATCATACGCGATACCTAAGAATAAGCTGCGATTCATTAAGTTTGAGTTTGATCCCCATGGATACTCTTTCGCGGTGTAAGGAATACGATAGCCTTCTTTTGCGACGGAGTCGTAGTACTTATTTGCCGTTTTAATGATATTTGCGTGAGCTTTTTCTACTTCCTGTTTTGGCAGTTTATTTGGTACGAGGGCCAGACTTAACGTACCCGCACCACTGACGCCTTGCCAGTAGACATCGCCTTCAGCGGTAATATCGCCTTTCGGAGTGGCAAGATAATAAGGAGAGGCTTGAATGAACTGTTTGTATTGCTCTTTACCGGTTGTCACAAAGAGTTCAGCTGCCGCCCAATAAAATTCATCGGCCAGATGGGTATCATCATATGGACCTGAGCCTGTGAAGTTATCGTATGCATAAATGTTTTTATGGCGGTTTGCCGCTTTCCATGCCCGTTCTGCAGCCGTTAAACAGCGTTGTGCATATTGTGAATCCTTGTCTTTCCAAACCCGAGCACACTGTGCTCCTGTTGCTGCTAAGTTTAATGTTGCAGCGGTTGTTGGATAGCTGAGGAAACGTGGGCGCGAATCTTTGTGTGGAGGCAGTGGCATGCCCGTCCATGCATCATCGGCGACCTTGTGAAATACCATACCGCTGGCATCAATTTGTGTTAACGATAGGCGATTGAGTTGTTTGGATTGATCACCGATAGGAACCCAAACCGAACTATTTTTAGGCGTTTGCATTGCCATCATAAAGTTCATCATCCAACGAGTTTCATCAAGAAGGTCGTTTTTACCATTGTGATCTTCAGGGATTTTGACTTTTCCATCAGCGAAAGCACTGGATTTATTGGGATCAGCGAGCTTTTCTCTCTCGTAGTAGTTGGTGAGAGTCCATACAGAAATCCCCCCGTTGACGACGTATTTCCCTTGATCCCCAGCATCATACCAGCCACCCGTCACATCAAGTGAAAAGTTACAACCAGGCCATTGGTTACCTTTCGCGTCGGTTTTATTAAAACAAGTGACATTTTCTGGACGATGTCCAGCAGGTCGGGCTAGATCGGCTCTTTGCACATATTTACGCTCTATATCGGTACCACTGCGCTGCTGATAGAAGAACGAGAGCGCATCGTATTTCATAGTACGATAAATGTCATTGCCAATCGTGAAGGGATGGCTGCGGTTTCCTGCAACTTCAAGTATCGCTTTATGGACAGGGGTTTTCACTTGACTAAAATCAACCCATTGAACTTGTTCACCAGAGGCTTTGTTTAATCCAAAAGGAATGGTTTTTCCTTGCGCGACTACCTCTTGATCACCATTCAATAGCTTCCATGCGAGCGGTGATTTAGCATCGGTGGCAACCGTAGCGTGTTTAGGTCCATCAACAAAGTATCCGACTTGGTTAACTCTAACGATAGGGAGATTGGATTCTTTGACATATTGAGGGCCGAGCAATTTCAAGTCTTTCACACAGACGGTTGTTGGGGCTTGTGTGCCCATTTGAAATTGTAATTGAACCTTATCGTCGTTCCCTTCAGGCTGAAAGGCAAACTGGAAAGGTTGCAATTTTTGATTAAGTGAAATGTCCTTGACCAAATGGTTGGTGTAGGGGGCCCCATTATGCTGGATGAGCGCTTTGACTTTGGTCGACTGTTTGGCGAGAGCACTGAATTTAAGTTGGTATTCTTCCCCTTTTTTCAGTGAGAGCCCTGATTGGCCAAGGATGACATCCCACGGGTTCTTGCCTTGTTTATCAAAAGTCACACATCCCATTTTTTTGCTTGTATCTAGTGTAGAGCCTGCTGCCCACCAACCGTCACTGCCTTGCGCAAAGTTACCGTTTGTGAGTAGATTCGTTCGAGATTGGTGGGTATTGCTTGGTGTACTTGAATCTACCGTACACCCACTTAGTCCAATCAAGCCACAACTAAATAGAGCAGCTATCTGTAAGCGTTTTTTATTCATTTTAACCTCTATAGTGTTAGCAGAAATATTTCGATCTCTCTATTTGTCATAATTATTATATCCAATATATTAAAAGGTTTATGCATATTCGTATATTAATTAAGTACTTTGATAAAACGATATGTCGGTTAACAATGCAAGCGGTATTTTTTAAATTGTGAGTGGTGTGGTTATTTAAATTCGCTAGAAAATAACGCTATTCAGAGTCGGTATTATCAAGAAAGAAATCATTTCATGGTGCGTATGGAAGTGTGATTTAATTCATTTTTTTATTTATATATGAATAACTAAAATATTTTTCCTTGGATTGCATATAGAAAAAAACTTTCAAATGTCATTATAGTGTCAACATCGATGATGGAGCGAAAGCTCGCAGTCTAGAGCTGTTTTATTATTGACGACAACCAAATGATACATCCGATTCCTGATGGAAAGATGAGAGGTAAAAACAATGACTATTTTACGATCCAGTATTTATGCCATATTACTTAACAGTTTGCTTGTTTCGTCTAGCTTTGCTTTAGATTGGAGTGGAATGAACTGGCAAGTCTCTGATGGCTGGAAAAATGGCGGTAGTGAGTTCGATTGCACCTGGCGAGCTAACAATGTTTGGAATGAGTCTGGTTTATTGATTCTACACGCAAAATCAGAATCTTACGGTAAGAGCTGTGCGGAAATACGGACGAATAATTATTTACGCCGCGGACGCTATGAGGTCGAAATGCAGGCCGGTACGGTACCAGGCACGATAAGTTCATTTTTTACTTATGCTGGCGACTCGGGCACCGCGAGCCACTACGAAGTTGACATCGAATTAATGGGGGGGACTAATTTATTACACACCAATGTTTGCATTGGAGGACAGCAGTCTCCGGTTGATATCGATTTAGGTCAGTATGGTATGTCTATTTGGAGCATGGAGAAATATGCCTTCACCATTGATCAAAATGGTGTGACATGGGAAGTGTTCAGTCGTTATGCCAATAAATGGGTGCAAGTCAGAAGAGCGAATAAATATGTTAGCAATTATATGCAACTGTTCATGAATAATTGGATTAGTGCTAACCCTCAATTCCCGCCAAGTAATTACGATGGCACTCCTGCATATGCGAAGTATCGTGCCGTAAGATTTACACCTTATGAATAAATGTTCTCATAAAAAATAAAATAACGAGACTATATAATGAAAATAATAAGCAAAACATCCCTTGTATTCTTACTGCTACCGCTGGCCATTGCTGGGTGTAACTATGATAAACAGATCGATCACCTTGATGTTCAGCGTGCGAAAGACACAAAACTGCTGGGAGTAAATTCGCTAGATTCGATGTCTGCGTGGATTCAATCACAAAGTGATAATTGGAAGCTCAAGCAGTTCAGTGAGACCCCAGCAAG
>JBQGON010000032.1:0-23461 GCA_052087065.1 Vibrio sp.
ACGACCTTCGGGTTATGAGCCCGACGAGCTACCAAACTGCTCCACCCCGCGTCCGACTTGTAATGCATTATACGCATTAAACAAAGATTTACAAGTTTGTAAATATGGTGCCGAGAGAGGGACTCGAACCCTCACACCGAAGCGCTAGCACCTCATGCTAGTGTGTCTACCAATTTCACCATCTCGGCATAAACCTGACTCATCCTAAGATAAGTTATTGAGGGACGTTATTCTCAGATTGAGTATCTTTCGATTCGTCACTCGCAGCCGGAGCTGCATTATTACTCGCTGTATCGTCTAATTGACTTTGACCTTGTGTTGGGTCAACCCATTTAGAATCTGTTTTATGGGTAGAATAATTACCCAAAACTAAGCTAGTAACTAAAAAAATCAGTGCAAAAATTGCAGTCATTCGGGTTAGGAAATTTCCTGAGCCACTAGAACCAAAAACTGTGTTTGAGGCACCAGCACCGAATGATGCTCCCATATCTGCGCCTTTACCTTGCTGTATCAGCACTAAGCCAATGATACCAACCGCAGCCAACAGGTAAATCACAAGTAGAGCTGTATACATGTCGTCCACCTATGTTCCAATTTGTTGAGCCAGCGCCGTTCTTATCATATGACTTGAACAAGGCTAGCGACCTTCATCTCAGAAGGCGGAGGCAATACTAACCAATGCACACTCAACTGACAAGAGGATTCTATAAAAAAAACCATGAAATTAACGCAAACGCTCAAAAAAAGGCCAATAACAAGAATTCTTTAATAAAATTCAAGTTATTAGCCTATTTTAAACCGACGCTAAACATTGGTTAGCAATTCGATTTGACCACTTGCGCTATCTCTAATGCAGATTGTTGAACAAGTTCTGCATCTTCGCCTTCAACCATCACCCGAATAAGCGGTTCAGTTCCTGACTTACGTAGTAAAACGCGACCTTTATCGGCTAACTTACCTTCGACCGTTGCCACCGCTGCGAGCACTTTCTCATGTTCTAAAGGATTAGTCTCACCACTAAAACGTACATTCTCTAGAACCTGAGGATACAGTGTCATTCCTGCTGTCAGTTGATGCAAAGGTTGCTCACTCTCGGCAATCGCGGTCAACATGCGTAATGCCGCCACAATTGCATCGCCCGTGGTTACACTATCTAGAAGAATAATATGACCGGAATTTTCGGCGCCAATTGACCAATTATTTTCCACTAGCGCTTCCATCACATAGCGATCACCTACCGCCGCCCGTTGAAATGGAATACCTAGCTCTTTCAAACCATTTTCCATACCAAGGTTGGTCATCAGCGTTCCGACTACGCCACCTTGTAAGGTGCCACGGCGTTGATCATTACGTGCAATCACATAAGCAATTTGGTCACCATCGACTTTATTGCCTTTTGCATCCACCATGATCAAGCGATCACCATCACCATCAAAGGCTAATCCAAGATCCGCTTGCTCTGTTAGCACACGTTCTTGCAGTGCACGGACATCTGTCGCCCCAACTTCATCATTAATATTAACCCCGTTTGGTTCAACACCAATAGCGATCACTTCAGCTCCAAGTTCTCGAAAGACACTAGGAGCAATGTGATAGGTAGCGCCATGTGCGCAATCGATCACTAACTTAAGCCCTTCTAAACTCAAGCTATGAGGAAAGGTACTTTTACAAAATTCAATATAACGACCAGCAGCATCAATTAAGCGTGACGCCTTACCAAGCAACCCAGATTCAACACAGTCAATCTCTTGATCAAGTTGTGCTTCGATGGCTAACTCAACATCATCAGGTAGTTTAGTACCGTGCGCAGAGAAAAATTTAATGCCATTATCATAATAAGGATTGTGCGAAGCAGAAATGACAATACCTGCTTCGGCACGGAAAGTTTGTGTCAAATAAGCGACTGCGGGTGTGGGCATTGGCCCAGTTAGAATCGCGTTTAAACCAGCAGCAGCAAGGCCCGCCTCTAACGCGGATTCGAGCATGTATCCAGAAATACGGGTATCTTTACCAATAATAACTTTTTTCGTTCCTTGTTTGGCAAGTACGCGACCCGCTGCCCATCCTAGCTTTAAAACAAAATCTGGAGTAATCGGATACTGACCCACTTTGCCACGTACCCCATCAGTACCGAAGTAACGTCTTTCTTGTGACATATCTAGCCCTTAACTTATTTATTCTCAATGCTTTTTTTCATTAATTCGACGATTTTCATCGCTTCTATTGTTTCTTCAAAGTCGTGCACACGAATAATGTGGGCGCCTTTGGCTGCGGCCAGTGTAGCACACGCCACACTACCGACCATGCAGTCTGCTGGCTTTTTACTCAGCGGTTTAAAAATCATCGACTTTCGTGACATACCCGCCAAAAGTGGCAGATTATATTGATGAAACTGTTCAAGACACTCTAATAACTGATAATTATGAGCGACCGTTTTACCAAAGCCAAAGCCGGGATCAATAATAATATTACTGCGTAGAATCCCAGCTTGCTCACACTCGGAAATCCGCTGCTGTAAAAAGTCCTCAACATCCATAACGACATTTTGGTAATTAGGGGCATTCTGCATCGTTTTAGGTTGCCCTTTCATATGCATGATGCATACAGGGACTTGGGCCTGCGCCACCACCTGCAATGCTCCATCCTCGGTTAGCGAACGCACATCATTGATCAAATCCGCCCCAGCATCTATTGCTTGCTGCATCACCTCAGCTTTACTGGTATCAATAGAAATCCAGACATCTTGGTCATGTTCACGAATGGCTTTCACAACTGGAATCACCCGCTCAAGCTCTTCTGCTAGTGAAACTTCTGGCGCCCCCGGCCGAGTTGACTCTCCTCCAATATCGATGATGGCAACGCCAGCATCACGCATTTTCAGCGCCCGCTTTAATGCGTTTTCTACCTGATTATAACGCCCGCCGTCGGAGAAAGAATCCGGTGTTGTGTTAAGAATACCCATGACTAATGGAGTTTCGAGTAACAATTGCTTGGTAGGGGTTTGCAGTTTCATCATGACGTATCAGTTCCTTGTATCATAAAAAAACCCCGACGAATCGGGGTTTTTGCGCACTCAGTAGCAACTACTCAGTGTCTTTTTTCTTATCTTCTTTTTGCGCTTCACTGTCATCCGAGGATTGCTCAGTCGAATTCGAATCGGTTGCTTGAGACTCTTGCTCTTCTGCCTGCTCGGTTTTTTCTACTGAAGTATCCGCTGACTCATCCGCTTGAGAAGCATCAGCTTCACTCGCTTTCTCTAAACGATCCGACCAACCTGCTGGCTCACGAATCTCTTCTTTGCGCGCCATCAAATCATCGATTTGCCCAGCATCAATCGTTTCATACTTCATTAGTGCATCTTTCATTGAATGCAATAGATCCATATTATCAACGAGAATCTGACGAGCCCGTTCGTAGTTTTTATCAATGATTTTACGCGTTTCATCATCAATCAATTTAGCCGTATCATCCGACATATGCTTACTTTGATTTGCACTGCGCCCAAGGAATACTTCTCCCTCTTCTTCAGAGTAAAGCATCGGCCCTAATTTCTCAGAAAAGCCCCACTGAGTGACCATCTTACGTGCAATATCGGTCGCACGCTCAATATCATTTGATGCACCAGTTGATACTTTTTCAACACCGTAAATCAGCTCTTCGGCTAAACGACCACCATAAAGGCTAGAGACCATAGATTCGAGATGCTGTTTCGACATACTCACACGATCTTGCTCTGGTAAATACATCGTCACACCTAACGCTCGACCACGAGGGATAATAGAGACTTTGTATACCGGATCATGCTCGGGAACCATACGACCAACAATCGCGTGACCCGCTTCATGGTATGCTGTCGAAGCTTTCGTTTCCTCAGACATCACCATAGAACGGCGCTCGGCACCCATCATGATCTTATCTTTCGCCAGCTCAAACTCCACCATCGATACATTACGCTTATTACCACGTGCCGCAAACAATGCTGCTTCGTTGACTAAGTTCGCCAAGTCCGCGCCAGAGAAACCCGGAGTACCACGAGCAATCAATGAAGGTTCTACATCATTACCTAACGGTACTTTACGCATGTGAACTTTAAGAATCTGTTCACGGCCGCGCACATCCGGTAGGCCAACTACTACTTGTCGGTCAAAACGACCAGGACGCAATAACGCTGGATCCAATACATCAGGGCGGTTTGTTGCAGCGATAACAATAATACCTTCGTTACCTTCAAAACCATCCATTTCCACCAGCATCTGGTTTAGGGTTTGCTCACGTTCATCGTGACCGCCACCAACACCAGCACCACGTTGGCGACCAACCGCATCAATTTCATCGATGAAAATGATGCAAGGTGATGATTTTTTCGCTTGCTCAAACATGTCACGCACACGAGACGCGCCGACACCGACAAACATTTCAACAAAATCTGAACCAGAAATTGTAAAGAATGGAACCTTGGCTTCACCGGCTATCGCTTTAGCAAGCAGAGTTTTACCGGTACCAGGAGGACCAACCATAAGAACACCCGTTGGGATTTTTCCCCCCAACTTTTGGAATCGACTCGGATCACGCAGGTAATCGACTAATTCCTTCACGTCTTCTTTTGCTTCATCACAGCCTGCAACATCCACGAATGTCGTTTTGATCTGATCTTCACTCATCATTCGCGCTTTGCTTTTACCAAACGACATGGCACCTTTGCCACCGCCGCCTTGCATTTGACGCATGAAGAAAATCCAGACTCCGATCAATAGAATCATAGGGAACCAAGAAATAAAGATTGTTCCTAACAAGCTTTGTTTCTCTGGTGGCGTACCCTGAACTTTAACGTTCTGATTAATTAAATCATCAAGAAGCTTTTGATCGTACACAGGCATGTAAGTGACGTAATGTGAACTTCCCCCACTACGGGTGAAAGTGATTTCACTATTGTTGAACTTCGCTTCCTGTATTTGGCCTTGGCCAACTTCCTGTACAAATGTTGTATAATCTACTGTTTTCCCATTACTGTCACCAGGGCCAAAGCTCTGAAAGACAGACATAAGAACAACCGCAATTACCAACCAAAGAATTAAATTTTTTGCCATGTCACTCAAGGTGTCAGCCTCGCGATAACTAGTTGTAATTAAAGGTAGGGTACTACAGTTTTCAGGCCGTAGCTATAAGGTTCAATGTCATGATTACTGATAAAAGGTTACCCTTTGTAACCAGTAGCTACAACATAGACTTCTCGAGAACGAGCTCGTGAAGAATCTGGTTTGCGGATTTTCACCGTTTTAAACATCGCTCTGATATTTTTAATATACTCATCGAATCCTTCTCCTTGAAAGACTTTGACCACAAAACTGCCATTTTTTGCTAAAACTTCTCGGCACATATCTAAAGCAAGTTCAACAAGATACATCGCTCTTGGCTGATCAACCGACTGATTACCCGCCATGTTAGGCGCCATATCAGACATAACGACATCGACCATAGATGGCTGAATACGTTCTAACAGTGCATTGAGTACCGCTTCCTCGCGAAAGTCGCCTTGTAAGAAAGACACGCCAGCGATCGAATCCATCGACAATATGTCACAAGCAATCACTTGACCACTATCGCCAACGATACCAGCCGCATATTGTGACCAACCTCCCGGAGCGGCGCCTAAATCGACGACCGTCATACCGGATTTAATAAGCGCATCTTTTTTCTGTATTTCTTCAATTTTAAAGATAGCACGAGAACGATAACCTTTCTTTTTTGCTTCGCTCACATACTTATCATCAAAATGTTCTTTCAACCAGCGGCCAGAGCTCGCTGAATGCTTTTGTTTACTCATTCCATTCCTAAATAAAATGCGTCTATCAGAGAAAGTATGGTAGAAAATATAGTCTTCAATGATAGATGGCGCTAAAATGTGGGTTTTCAACCCTAATATTAAATAAATTTGGTCGCGTAATGAACCTAAGCAATAAACAAAAACAGCACCTGAAAGCACTCGCACACAACCTAAAGCCTGTTGTGCTCATGGGTGCCAACGGATTAACTGAAGCTGTTTTAGCAGAAATTGAGATCGCTCTAAACTTCCATGAACTCATTAAAGTAAAGGTCGTCTCTGAAGATCGTGAAACAAAACAACTCATCGTTGATGCTATCATACGCGAGACTGGTGCTGAAAAAGTTCAAGTTATCGGAAAAGTATTGGTACTGTATCGCCCTTCAGAACAGCGCAAAATTGAACTACCACGTAAGTAGACAATATTGATATCTCAATAAGAAAAGGTCGCCAGCGGCGACCTTTTTATTGAGCGTTAGATGTATTCCACACGATCAATCTCAAATACTTTATCACCACCTGGTGTTGAAATAGCCACTTCATCACCTTCTTCTTTACCTATCAAACCTCGCGCAATAGGTGAACTGATGGAAATACGACCGAGTTTAATATCAGCCTCATCATTCCCCACAATTTGATAGGTTTTCTCTTCATCACTATCCACATCGACAACCGTAACTGTCGAGCCAAAAATGACTTTACCTGAATTATCGATTTTTGTGACATCAATGACTTGAGCAACAGATAACTTGTATTCAATATCACGAATTTGCGCTTCACAAATGCCTTGCTCTTCACGCGCTGCATGGTATTCGGCATTCTCTTTCAAATCACCTAGTTCGCGAGCTTCTGCGATAGCGGCAGAGATTTGTGGACGCAGCTTGAGAAGTTTATCAAGTTCTTTACGTAGCATTTCTTCGCCACGTACAGTCATAGGAACTTTTTCCATATTATACCTCTATGCCAAAGCGATCTTTGGACAAAACAATACCACCCAACCCATATAAGGTTAGGTAGCGCCGATGAAATAATGTGTACCAGTCTAAACAAAGTTTAAAACGAAATCATCCAAAATCCATATTTAACTTTTTAAATCTAGCTCAAAGGGTTGCATGTCAGCGCGCCCTGTGATCTGGTGCACAAGAAAAAATCTTATAAAAGATGAAAAAACACTCAAAAAATATAAAAAAATAATTTTTCACTGGCCAACAGTAACCCCTTGATATTAACAAAAAATACATTAAAAACAAAGAATTGATATTTTTTATATTATAATAAAACAGTGTTCTTTTTCAGGTTTTATATCATTTTACTAACTCATTCGGAACTATATGACCAAAATTGAATACGTAAATGCTTATGTTGTAATGTCAGTTTATTTTAGGTTCAGGAAGGTACCTAACTGATGTTAAGGCGAGATTTATCAGGATGGATAAACGTCTCAACCAACGTTTTTGTGGACACTACTTTTTTTAGGACTTAATGAGATGAAAAAAACTATCATCGCAGTAGCTGTGGCAGCAGCTGCTCTAACTACAGGCGCTAACGCAGCTGAAGTTTATAACGCAGACGGAACTTCTCTTTCTATTGGTGGCCGTGTCGAAGCACGTTTACTACTACAAGATAGTGACGCCAACGACCTGACTCGAGCTCGTCTTAACTTTGAAGGTAAACATCAAGTTAACGACAAACTTTACGGCCTTGCTAAATTTGAAACCGAATGGGCTAAACAAGAGAATAACGGTCAACTAGACTCTGATAGCACTGATATCGATACACGTTACCTATTCGCTGGTTTGGGTATGGATGCAGGTGAAATTACTTACGGTCAGCAAGATGGTGCATTAGTTCATTTGACTAACTTCACCGATATCATGTCAACATGGGGCAAAGCAGCGTCTGTTGATTATTCTGGTAATATTGTTGATGGTGGCCCAGATGCTGATCCAGCAACACCTGATGAATATAACTCTTTAGCAGGTCGTACCGATAACTACCTTGCTTATAATGCTCAATTTGATTCATTAGGTGTTAGTGCCGGCTATCGCTTTGCTGATGGCGAAAATGGCACAAATGATGATAGCCGTGTAGACAATGGTCAAGATGGCTATGCATTAGCGCTGACCTATGGCATTGCGGATACAGGCGTCGTTGTGGGTGGTGGTTATTCTGAGCAAAATGACAACGAACAAGCAATGGTAACAACAGCATTCACTTATGATGCATTGTACTTAGCGGCGTTGTACACTCACATTGATTACGATGATAGTCAAGCTCATAACTACAAAGGTTATGAGCTTGCTGCAGCATACACCATTGATAAAACCAAACTAGTAGCAACGTATAACAAAGGTGAACGTAAAGACGATACCGTTGATGTTCTAGCTGCGGAAGTAAACTACTTCTTCACACCAGGCCTATTTGGTTACGTTGGCTATAAATGGAACTTGCTAGACGATAGCGATACTACGTTTACCAACGTTCAGAAACAAGACCAAGCAATGGTAGGTTTACAATACCGTTTCTAAGTCGTTGACGTCAGTTTTATCCAAAGACAACACCCGCCTTATAGCGGGTGTTTTTTTATGTCGCTATACTAAGCTTCTTTATGTTTTCAACTAAAAGTGACGTTATGCGTTCGATTGTTTTTTATTTATTGGCGATGTCTTGTGGTTTGCTCTCGCCATTGGCGCTTGCACAAAGCAACCTCGATACACAACTGACCACCCTTGCACCTTATGCCCGTTATCATCTGTCCGCTAAGTCACTGGATACCAGCCACGTTATTACTCATTATGAGAACGGTGATTACTTTCCCCCCGCCAGCACTCTGAAAGTGTTGACCGCTCTTGCTGCCACAATAAAACTTGGCAAGCAATTTCGTTTTTCTACCCAACTGCGTCAATCTAATCAGGATTATAGTATTGCGTTTTCCGGCGACCCTACCTTAACAACCAAAAATATAAAGACTTTACTTAACGCCTTAAAACAACGTGGTATTCATCATATTCGAGGAGATTTATGGTTAGATGATTCAGCATTTACTGGATTTGAAAAAGCCACGGGGTGGCCATGGGATGCATTGGGGGTCTGTTATAGCGCACCTTCCAGTGCAATTAATCTAGATCACAATTGCATTCCCGCATCCATTTATAGCCTGAAAAACGGTAAAACCCGAGTTTATGTTCCAGAGCAATACCCCATACATATTGAAAACCAAGCCATTAGTGTGAGTGCTAAATCCCAAAAACGTCGCCATTGTGATTTAGATTTGCAAGCCATACACGATAATCGCTATGTCATTAGTGGCTGCTTAGTGGAGCGGAAAAAGCCGTTACCGCTCAAGTTTGCTGTGCAAAACACCGGTCAGTATGCGCAACGTATTGTCTATCGATTGCTAAATCAATTACATATCGCTATTGACGGTCGGGTGCGAATCGGCAAACCAAAACCATCAGGTCACACACACACGATTGCCACTCATTATTCCAAAACCCTGCCTCATTTGCTTTCCACCATGCTGAAGAAATCAGATAATCTCTATGCCGACAGTTTAACCAAAACTCTCGGCCGAGTTACGTTTCACCAACCTGGCAGCTATCGAAATGGCACCGCAGCCATCAAAGCAATCATTGAGGCCAAGACCCACATATCATTAAAGAATGCGCAAATTGTCGATGGTTCTGGCTTATCGCGCAACAACCGTATCGCCGCGTCAACGATGCTCTCCGTATTGCAATATATTGGAAAAAATAATGACCAATTGCACCTCATCGGTTTGTTACCTCACTCAGGTATGTCGGGGACGCTAAAGTATCGCCGCAGCTTGATGGCCTCGCCCATCAAAGGCTCACTCGCGGCCAAAAGCGGCACGCTATATGGTACTCATAATCTAGTAGGTTTTGTGTATGACGCCTCAGGGCAGCCCAGCAGCATTTTTGTTCAGTACATTACTGATTATTTTCCAAGTGACACTGAACGCAAGTTGCGACCAACACCGCTCACTCGCATAGAACAAGCTTTCTATCGCCAAATCGTCAAGCAGACGCTCCAGCCTAAGCCGAACTAGTGCCAGTTTGACTCGCTAAAAAATGAATAAAAAAAGCGCCTTAAGGCGCTTTTTTTTATCGGTAGGGGGATGCTTACTTCATGGTAATACGAGCAAACTTACGCTTACCGACTTGATAAACCGCAATACCAGCTTCAGGCACCCACTTGGTGTCTGAGACTTTCTCGCCGTCACACTTGACGGCGCCTTGGCGAACCATACGCATCGCATCAGAAGTCGAGTTAACTAACCCAGCTTCTTTCAGCATGTTCGCGATTCCCATACCTGCATCAAATTCAAATTCTGGCATTTCATCTGGCATAGCGCCTTTCTGGAAACGATTAATGAACTCCTGCTCAGCTGCATCAGCATCGGCTTGGGTATGAAAACGTTCGATGATTTCTTTTGCGAGTAAAATCTTAATATCACGCGGGTTTTTACCCTCTGCAATATCAGACTTAAACTGAGCGATTTCTTCCAATGGACGGAAAGACAGCAGTTCGTAATAATCCCACATCAACTCATCAGAGATAGACATGATTTTACCGAACATATCGCTAGGCGCGTCATTTATACCAATGTAGTTATGGGCAGACTTAGACATTTTCTTTTCACCGTCTAGGCCAACCAATAATGGTAACATCATGACAACTTGTGGTTTTTGTCCATTAGCTTTTTGTAACTCACGCCCCATCAGTAGGTTAAAGCGCTGATCGGTACCACCCAGTTCAACATCAGTTTCCATCGCTACGGAATCGTAACCTTGCAGTAATGGATACATAAACTCATGAATGGCAATGGCTTGACCTGTTGAGTAACGTTTTTTAAAATCTTCACGCTCTAACATACGCGCCACAGTCTGGTGAGAGCCGAGACGAATCATGCCTTCCGCACCTAACTCAGATAACCACTGTGAGTTAAATTGAATGGTGGTTTTAGCTGGGTCAAGAATTTTAAACACTTGTGTCTTGTAGGTGTCCGCATTACGCATCACATCTTCACGCGTTAATGGCGGACGTGTGGTGTTTTTCCCCGTAGGGTCACCAACCATACCAGTAAAGTCACCAATCAGGAATGTCACCTCATGACCAAGTTCTTGAAAGGCACGCAACTTATTGAGAATTACGGTATGACCTAAATGAATGTCCGGTGCCGTTGGATCCGCGCCAAGCTTGATTCGTAACGGTCGGTTTTCTTTCAATTTAGCAATAAGCTCTTCTTCCGGAATCAGCTCTGCTACACCACGCTTAAGTTCAGCTAAAGCGGCTTCAATACTCGCCATTCTTTGTTCACTCCCACAGATTTGGCAAAATGTAATAATTCGACATATTACTTGAATAGCGACTACTTTTGAAACCAGTTAGACTAACTAGTAGTGAATTAATTTAATATTTCTCAAACCATGCCCATTATCATGACTATTATTTCCCGCTTAACATGGCTACACAAACTTTCGATTGTGATGTTTTCTGCCTTGATTGTCGGGGCGATGTTTTTTCTTCCCGATCCAAACAAGCTCATCAACCAGCAAGAGGGACTAAAGCTCGGTCACCCATACCCGATTCGATTAGATCATAAGCGATTAGTCGAGCAAGAAGCGCGCCTGTCCAAACATACGCCCTTAAGTTGGGAAAAACATATCGTAAAATCTGGAGAAAGCAGTGCCCTACTATTTCAGCGAGTCGGGTTATCTTCTCGCGTTCTCTATGCATTAACATCAAGCAATGCTGATATTCATCATCATTTAACCCACCTGAGACCTGGTGATGAACTCTATTTCGGTTTAAATGAGCACCACGAGTTAATTCAATTACGTCGTAGACTCAATTCTTATGAAACATTTGTGGTCAAGAAAGACGGTGATCACTACACCTCAAAAGTAGACACCAAAGACGTCTATTTTCAATATAATTACGCCAATGCAACGATTCGCTCCAATTTTTGGAAAGCCGCGAGTAACGCAGGCATCACGCCAAATCAAATTATGCAAATCGCAAGTATTTTTGGTTGGGATGTCGATTTTGCACTCGATATTCGAGCGGGGGACCATTTTGAACTGCTTTATCAGGAAAAAGTCGTCGAAGGCCAAGTGACCGAACGGGGTGATATTATTGCTGCACGCTTTACTAACCGCGGTAGAACCTTTACCGCGATTCGTGATGATGCGACAGGTAATTATTATGACGAAAGCGGGCGTGCGATGAAAAAAGCCTTCTTACGTTCGCCACTCGATTTTCGCCGAGTATCGTCTAATTTTAATCCGCGCCGCTTACATCCCGTCACTGGACGGGTCCGTCCACATCGCGGTACCGATTATGTCGCTCCCGTCGGCACTCCAATATGGGCAGCAGGCGATGGTGTAGTTAAAAAAGCCGGTTACAATCAATATAATGGTAACTATGTTTTTATACGCCATAGTAATACCTACACCACAAAATACTTGCACCTTAAACGGCGTTTTGTCAAAACCGGCCAACGTATTAAACAAGGGCAAACAATTGGCACTCTTGGTAGTACTGGCCGAGTTACCGGAGCGCATTTGCATTATGAATTTCTCGTGCATGGCGTCCATAAAAATCCACGAACGGTCGATCTGCCCCTTTCACGTTCATTAAAAGGCAACGCTAAACAGCGATTTCTCGCCTCAGCCAAAGAGCGCCTGCATCAACTTGAACGCTATAGTCACTTTTTATTTGTCCCCTCTCAATAACGCATAACCATAAAAAAAGCAGAATGAATAGTCATTCTGCTTTCTACGATTCCGCTTTCCTACAGGGCGTTACACGCTGAACGAGGCGCCACAGCCACATGTTGTCGTGGCGTTAGGGTTATTGACGAAAAAGCGAGCTCCTTCAAGGCCCTCGGTATAATCCACCTCACCACCAATCAGGTACTGCAAGCTCATTGGGTCAATCACTAGTGTCACCCCTTCTTTATCGATTGTAGTATCACCATCATTGACACTTTCATCAAAGGTAAAACCGTATTGAAAACCGCTACAACCACCGCCAGTAATATAAACACGCAGTTTCAATGCTGGGTTTTCTTCTTCCTCAATCAGAACTTTGACACGTTTTGCCGCCGCTTCTGAAAATGACAAAGGGATATTATTTTCACTCACAACGCTCTCTCCCATTTGTGTCACCACATGAGTCGATTCACCTTTGAGGTAATGAGTGACCAGTGATGAGCATTCTTATATAGCTCACAATTATCTAATACCTGACTGCTTCAATCAAGTATTAGCTGATGTTGACGTCTAGCATCATCACTAATGACGAGACATAATGATGTACACACTGCCTTAAACCATGATGTCATTGCAATCATTTTCAAATAGCCACCATCACTTCAATGCATAAGTGGTAACGAGAAAAGCAGGGAAGATATTTCGCATACATCAATAGAAGCGTACAATGCTCGCCATATCGGTCCCGAAATATAGAAGAGGAAATTTCCATGACCAAATCAGCCGATCTTTATCAACTGGCCCAAGAAAAAATCCCTGGCGGTGTTAATTCTCCAGTCCGCGCATTCAATGGCGTAGGCGGCACACCTATTTTTATCGACCGTGCCGATGGTGCATTCCTGTTTGACGCAGATGGAAAAGCCTACATCGATTATGTGGGTTCATGGGGCCCGATGATTTTAGGTCATAACCATGCAGCGATTCGCGAAGCCGTCATTAGCGCTGCACAAAAAGGCCTTAGCTTCGGCGCACCCACAGCCAAAGAGACAGATATGGCAAATTTGGTTTCAGAGTTAGTCCCATCTATGGAGCAAATCCGTATGGTCAACTCAGGAACAGAGGCGACAATGAGTGCGATTCGCTTGGCTCGTGGATACACAGGCCGAGACAAAATTATCAAATTTGAAGGCTGCTATCATGGTCACTCAGATGGATTATTAGTGAAAGCAGGCTCAGGCGCATTAACGCTCGGCCAGCCAAGCTCTCCTGGTGTACCGGCCGATTTTGCCAAACATACTCTAACGGCGCGCTATAACGACTTAGCCTCAGTTAAAGAAGTCTTCCAAGCCAATCCTGGTGACATCGCCTGTATTATTGTCGAACCCGTTGCAGGCAATATGAACTGCGTGCCGCCCGTGGATGAATTTTTACCAGGCTTACGTGAACTGTGTGATCAAGAAGGCGCTTTGCTGATTTTTGACGAGGTCATGACGGGTTTCCGAGTAGCACTCGGCGGCGCACAAGCATACTACAAGGTTAAACCCGATCTCACGACTCTGGGTAAAGTCATTGGTGGTGGTATGCCTGTTGGCGCCTTTGGCGGTAAAAAAGAAATTATGCAATACATAGCACCAACCGGTCCGGTTTATCAAGCAGGAACGCTGTCAGGTAACCCTATCGCGATGGCAGCGGGCTACGCATGCTTATCTCTATTGAAAGAAGAAGACAGTGAACGCCGCTTACATCAAAAAGCATCCGCGTTAGCAAAAGGCATTAAAGCGGTCGCTGATAAACATGGCATTCCATTACTCGTGCATCAAGTTGGCGGAATGTTTGGTTTCTTCTTTACCGACCAAGAACGCGTCACCTGCTACGAAGATGTGGCTAAATGTGATAGCGAGCGTTTTAAGCAATTCTTTAATCTCATGCTCGGCTATGGCGTATATTTGGCTCCATCAGCCTTTGAAGCGGGCTTTATTTCGCTAGCTCATAGTTCAACCGATATCGACGCGACTATCGAAGCCGCTGAGCGCAGCTTTGAAGTAATGAATCAAGCATAATTATCATTCGAACATCGCAAAGGGGCTGCTCATCTGGGCAGCCTTTTTTATGAGGCTGAGCGCCCTTTAATGCCAATTTAACACCACCAAAATCAATAAAATACCGAACACCCAGCTCCACCAAGGTAAGCGACGTAAACGCCTCCCTTTCTTAGTCGAACATTCGCATTTTTTATCACAACACCCCATATTTCGCCTCACAGATTGCGTCACTTTTAATTATTCGTCATTATACAGGCATACCATTTATATATTGAGACCGATATGACCGAACATCAAAAAGTACGAATCAATTCCAGCCACTGGGTATTGATTTTCGCTTTACTTGCCGCCGCGACAGCATGCTATTTGCTTATTGCACCTTATATCAATTCGATCATCATCGCGTTCATCATTTCATTGCTGATGTTTCCGATTCATAATCGAATTCATAATAAAATGCCCAGCTATCCAAATGTCAGCGCGATGCTCTCGTGCTTGGTGTTGACCATTATCGTCGTCATCCCCTTACTGGCTTTTCTCGCTGCGATCGCTCAGCAAGGGGGTAAATTTTCACAAAATGTATACCAAT
Organism: Vibrio sp.; assembly: GCA_052087065.1. GTDB lineage: Bacteria > Pseudomonadota > Gammaproteobacteria > Enterobacterales > Vibrionaceae > Vibrio. The sequence continues at coordinate 15,190 of JBQGON010000032.1, forward strand.
GGGTGACTCATGGCGGATTCGAGACCTTTTTAAATCATCCTTTGGTAGAACGAGCACTGAATTTCTCCAACCACTATCTTCCCTTTGATAGCTTAACCCCAGAAAAACTCGGTGAACGAGTCGCAAAATTCTCGACCAGCTTTGGATCAGAACTTGTCGGTGCCAGTGCCAAAGTTCTCGGTGACGCGACCGGATTTATTCTTAATTTCTTTTTCATGCTCTTCGTGCTGTTTTTCCTGTTACGGGATCATCAACGGATCATCGGTGGTTTAAGACACATAATACCCTTATCGCGAAGCCAAGAAGATCGTTTACTTGCCGAGGTGGAAAGTGTCTCTAAATCCGCTGTGATGGGATCGTTCCTTACCGCGATAGCACAAGGTGTTGCTGGAGGGTTAGGAATGTGGATTGCCGGTTTCCCCGGCCTATTTTGGGGGACAATGATCGGCTTTACCTCATTTATCCCGGTGATCGGAACTGCATTAATCTGGGTCCCCGCAACCTTATACTTATTTGCCACAGGCGACACCTCTTGGGGTATTTTCCTCGCGATTTGGTGCATCGTTATCGTGGGTTCGATCGATAACTTGCTACGACCTTTACTGATGCAAGGCAGTGGAGGTATGAGTACGCTCATGATCTTCTTTGCTCTATTAGGCGGTATTCAGTTCTTTGGGCTGATTGGTTTAATTTATGGCCCCCTTATTTTTGCCGTTACTGTCGTCTTATTTCACCTTTATGATGAAGAATTTCGAGACTTTCTCAGCTGGCAAGATAAAAACTGATCTTGTTACCCTCATTTCGTCATAAACCCGCATTCGTGTCTTCAAGCGGACGCGGGTTTGTGCGAGAATCAGCCGCCTATCAACTGAATGAGACATACTATGGCGAACTACACTGCTCCTAGCCAAATCGCAGAACGTCAAATCGACTACTTTGCTGATAAACACGTTTTAGTGGCGGGTGAAGCTGAAGATCACTTCCCACAACAACTGCTCCAGCACAGCGCTTCTGTTACTATTTTTACTACGGACTATCGCTATTCTCGTCAGTGGGATAATTCTGACAATATTCAATGCCATTTTAGTGAAGAGCTCAGTGACGATGTCACTGCTGACCTCGTGTTACTTTACTGGCCTAAATCAAAAAAAGAAGCCACGTACTTGCTAGCCATGCTAATGAGCAAGTTGGGAGTTGGTACAGAAATTGTTGTGGTAGGTGAAAATCGCTCTGGCGTAAAAAGCATCGAAAAGCTCTTTAAAGAATACGGGAGCGTACAGAAATACGATTCGGCCCGTCGATGTTCTTTCTATTGGGGCCAATGTGAAAACGTACCAACACCGTTTGATATTAACGATTGGTTTAAATCGTATACCGTTGAGTATCAGGGCAAGCAAATCACCATCCGCAGTCTACCTGGAGTATTTAGTCATGGCGAATTGGATATCGGTAGCCGTCTACTGATTGATGCTCTGCCTAACTTAACAGGGAAAGTGTTAGATTTCGGCTGTGGTGCTGGTGTCATTGGCACCGTCATGTTGACACTCAATCCCAACATAGAACTCAACTTATGTGATATTAGTGCGTTAGCGATTCGTTCATCGCAAGAAACATTAGCGGCCAATGGGCTCACTGCAGACGTCTTTGCATCGGATATTTATTCAGACATCAACGATGAATATCAATTCATCGTCACCAATCCCCCATTCCACTCTGGTTTAGAAACAAGCTATGATACTACTGAAACCTTACTCGCCAGAGCCCCTCAATCATTGGTCAAACGCGGCCAGTTGTTTGTCGTCGCCAATAGTTTCTTGAAATACTCTCCCATCATCGAAAAGAGCTTCGGCGCTTGCCAAACCTTATCGAAAACCAAGAAATTTGTGATTCATCATGCGATAAAGCGTCGCTAAAGATTATCTCTTGTTTGCTCAAGCATATAAAAAAAGCCTGCTCATCGAGCAGGCTTTTTAACATGAATTGCTCGTCAGTTATTTACTACTCACGAATTCAGGATACGCTTCAACACCACAGTCGTGCACATCCATTCCTTCCATTTCTTCATCAGCAGTGACACGGATACCCATCGTCGCTTTCAAAATAGCCCAAACAACAAGGCTTGCAACAAATACCCAAGCAAAAATAACCACTGCGCCAAGGATTTGAGCACCAAAGGTTGCATCAGCATTGCTTAACGGTACAACAAGTAAGCCGAACACACCACACACACCGTGAACCGATAAAGCACCGACAGGATCATCAATTTTCACTTTATCAAACATCAAGATACTGAAGACAACAATGACACCAGCCGCCGCACCGATGAAGACCGACATCATCGGCGATGGTGATAAAGGATCAGCCGTGATGGCCACTAAGCCGGCTAACGCACCATTTAAGATCATAGTTAAATCAGCTTTACCCCACGTGATTTTACATACAATCATCGCAGCAATCGCGCCAGCAGCGGCAGCAGCATTGGTATTTAAGAATACTTGGCCAACAGACGTCGCATCGTCAAAGCTTGATAGCGCCAACTGAGAGCCACCATTAAATCCGAACCAACCGAGCCATAGAATAAAGGTACCTAATGTTGCTAAAGGCATGTTTGAACCTGGAATAGGATAGATTTCGCCATTTTTGCCAAATTTACCTTTGCGCGCACCTAGTAATAACACGCCCGCTAACGCAGCAGCAGCACCCGCTAAATGCACAATACCAGAGCCAGCAAAGTCACTGAAACCCGCTTCTGAAAGGAAACCGCCACCCCATGTCCAGTAACCCTCTAGAGGATAAATAAATCCTGTTAGGATGACAGAGAATGCCAAGAATGCCCAAAGCTTCATACGCTCGGCAACGGCACCAGAGACGACAGACATCGCTGTAGCGACGAATACCACTTGGAAGAAAAAGTCGGCTTCAAGTGAGTGGCCAGCGCCATCCGCTTGTGTACCAATCAATGTCCCTAGCGAAGGAAGAAAACCACCGCTGCTATTATCAACGTACATAATGTTATAACCAACAATTAGGTACATAGTGCAAGCGATCGCGTATAACACAAAGTTTTTGGCTAAAATTTCAGTGGTGTTTTTAGAGCGAACTAGACCTGCTTCAAGCATTGCAAAACCAGCGGCCATCCACATCACCAAGGCGCCAGAAATCAAAAGAAAGAAGGTATCCAGTGCGTAACGTAGCTCCGTTACTGTTACTGATAGTTCCATAATAAGCTTCTCCGTCCTAGAAAATACAAATTAAAGTGCTTCGGAATCCGTTTCACCGGTTCGAATACGCACAGCATGACTTAAGTCATACACAAAAATTTTACCGTCTCCAATCTTACCGGTATGAGCTGCTTTTATAATTGCTTCAACCACTTGGTCGACATTTTCAGCTTGAGTGGCTATTTCAATTTTGACCTTAGGTAAAAAATCCACTTGATATTCTGCGCCACGATAAAGTTCGGTATGCCCTTTCTGGCGTCCAAATCCTTTCACCTCAGCAACGGTCATACCTTCAATACCTACATCCGCTAGTGCTTCACGCACGTCATCAAGCTTAAAAGGTTTGATGATCGCATTAATGATTTTCATCTTTCTTCTCCAACACAGTGATCCATCGACGAGATAAGTAATCCAAGGTACGTGCCAACTTTTTAAGTAATTGAATTTTATAAATTTTGTGATTAATAGGCATAAAAAAAAGAAAGCTATGCACTTTTTTAGTGCAAAGCTTTCCCTATATTAACGCGTTCAGGCAAACTCTATGATGCGTTTGCACTCTTATGAATCACTCAACTAATAACGTTGGATAAATTCCCGCCATTGAATAACAGCAGACTCAAAATCTTCTAGGCCGCATTGCGCGATACTCTCACTCTCATAGAGACTCAAGTTTGAATCTAACTCTATATCACACCCAGAAAAGTTAATGTTATCTTGTACGGTTACTTCAAAATTGATGATAGAGACGACGCGCTCTTCACCACTCCAGATCCACTCTTTTGCTGGATATTGGTGCGCCTGCATGATCAAATCAAGCACGTGATCAATTTTCGTGCAATCTTGCGCCATATCTTCTTGTAGCCAACGCGCAATGATCTGATGCTCCATTGAACTGCGAACAAAATATTCACCCAACAATGTATTTTTAGTGAACTCAAATTCCATACCATGCGCTCTCTATACTGACCAATGGGTATCTAACTAACAAAGGAGAGGAGCATACCGTTTTCTCACTTTTTCAGCCATAAAAAAACCGACTGTGTCACCACAATCGGTTTTTACATACAGCACGGCTTTGTTGGTTAAGCAGGTTCTTGGAAAATCACAGTGTCAGCGATGTCCGTATACTGCCCCATTCGGTGGAAGTTCAGGTAGCGATAAGTATCCGCAGCCGTTGCATCGATTTTCTTCGCATAGTCGGCATATTCTTGCGCGGTTGGAATATGTCCCAAGATCGCACCGACCGCAGAGAGCTCAGCAGAAGCCAAGAAGACGTTCGCGCCACTTCCCAAGCGGTTAGGGAAGTTACGTGTCGAGGTAGACATCACCGTCGCCTTGTCAGCAACACGCGCTTGGTTCCCCATACACAGTGAACATCCCGGAGTTTCAATACGCACACCAGAACGCCCAAAGATACCGTAATACCCTTCCTCAACGAGCTGATCTTTATCCATTTTAGTCGGAGGTGCCACCCACAAACGTGTATTCAGCTGGCCTTTAAAGTGCTCAAGTAGCTTACCGGTTGCGCGAAAATGACCAATGTTAGTCATACACGACCCAATGAAGACTTCGTCAATCTCGGTATTCGCGACATCAGATAACGTACGCGCATCATCAGGATCATTCGGTGCACACAAGATCGGTTCATGGATTTGATCCATATCGATTTCTAAAACATGTTTATAGTCTGCGTTGTCATCTGCTTCCATCATGCTTGGATTATCGATCCATTCTTGCATCGACTTAATACGACGCTCGATAGTACGACGGTTACCGTAACCTTCAGAAATCATCCATTTCAGCATCACGATATTTGATTTTAAGTATTCTTCAATCGACTCTTGCGATAGCTTCACGGTACAACCAGCAGCAGAACGTTCAGCTGACGCATCTGATAATTCAAATGCTTGCTCAACCGTTAAATGCTCTAAACCTTCGATTTCCAGTACACGTCCTGAGAACTCATTGACTTTACCTGATTTCTCAACGGTGAGTAGGCCTTGTTTAATGCCGAAATATGGAATCGCATGCACCAAATCACGTAACGTAATACCCGGTTGCATTTTCCCTTTAAAACGAACCAATACCGACTCTGGCATATCTAATGGCATCACACCCGTTGCCGCAGCAAATGCCACCAAACCAGAGCCTGCAGGGAATGAAATGCCTAACGGGAAACGGGTATGTGAATCACCACCAGTACCAACGGTATCAGGTAGCAACATACGGTTTAGCCATGAGTGAATGATGCCATCACCAGGGCGTAACGAAACGCCACCACGATTCATAATAAAATCGGGTAATGTGTGATGCGTTTGCACATCGACAGGTTTTGGATAAGCGGATGTATGACAGAACGACTGCATCACCAAATCGGCAGAGAAACCTAAGCATGCTAAATCTTTGAGCTCATCACGCGTCATTGGCCCAGTGGTATCTTGTGAGCCTACTGTGGTCATTTTCGGTTCACAGTACGTGCCGGGACGCACGCCTTCTACGCCACAGGCTTTACCTACCATTTTTTGCGCAAGAGTAAACCCTTTGTCGCTATCGGTAACCGGGAGTGGAAGAGCGAAGACATCGGAGGTTTCTAACCCTAATGATTCACGCGCTTTTTCGGTCAAACCGCGACCGATAATCAATGGGATTCGCCCACCAGCGCGAACTTCATCGAGAATGACTGATGTTTTAAGCGTAAACGTCGACAAGACGTCGCCACTGTCATGAGCACACACTTTTCCTTCATAAGGATAAATGTCAATCACATCGCCCATGTTGAGTTTAGACACATCAAGCTCAACCGGTAGGGCTCCAGCATCTTCCATGGTGTTGAAGTAGATAGGGGCAATTTTCCCACCCAAGACAAAACCACCAGCACGCTTGTTAGGAACATTAGGCATATCATGTCCCATATACCACAATACAGAGTTGGTAGCAGATTTACGTGAAGAGCCCGTACCGACAACATCGCCAACGTATGCTAGCGGGTAGCCTTTCTCTTTCAACTCGTTAATAGTCGAAATTGGACCGATATTACCTTCATCATCTGGAGTGATACCGTCACGAGCATTTTTGAGCATAGCGAGAGCATGCAAAGGAATGTCAGGACGGGACCAAGCATCAGGCGCTGGCGATAAGTCATCAGTATTGGTCTCACCCGGTACTTTAAACACTGTGAGCGTAATTTTTTCGGCGAGCTTTTTCTTTTTCAAGAACCATTCAGCATCCGCCCATGACTGAATAATGGTTTTCGCGAACTCATTACCCGCTTTCGATTTTTCTTCCACATCGTAGAACGCATCGAACATGAGTAGAGTATGAGATAACGCTTCCACCGCAATCGGAGCGAGCTTATCGTCATCCAACAACGCAATGAGCGGTTGAATGTTGTAACCACCTTGCATCGTCCCCAATAGCTTGGCAGCTTTCTCTGGGCTAATCAGCGGTGATGAGACTTCTCCAGTGGTTAATGCTGAAAGAAATCCTGCTTTAACGTAAGCGGCTTCATCAACACCCGGTGGAATACGGTTTTCAAACAAGTCTAAGATGAAGTCTTCTTCACCTTCAGGTGGGGTCTTTAGCAGATCAACAAGTGCAGCGACTTGTTCGGCATCTAAAGGTTTAGGGACAATTCCTTCAGCAGCACGCTCTTCGACGTGTTTACGGTAGGCTTCAAGCACGGACATTTTCCTCTCATTACGGTCAACGCTTCTCATTTGAGAGACACAGCGAAGACATCCTTGGAAACTTGGCTCTCTATTTGCCCATGTTTTCAATTCAATCGACTGAGAAACAGTGCCTTAGAGAGGCCAAACAGTGGTTACAGATTAGCAAATTTAACGAGACATTAAAATCTAACCAATTTGATCAACATATCAAGTTCTCACGAAATATCTTGTCATCATGTCAACTCATGACTGAAATCGCTCACTTAATACTCGACCCTATGATGAGATATATAGAATCTAAATTTTCTTCGGTTCGTCCATAACCAAATATTATTGGTCCGATGGGGGAATCGACGCCGGCAAATACAGAACCGGCAGCATATAACGGAGCCGAACTCACATCTTCATCCGGATTAGACCAAACCCCGCCATATTCAAGTGATGCACCTAAGTATACAGGCGAGGTAAACAAGCCAAAATCATTATCAAACCAACGATAACGATACGTTAAACTAGTAAATGCCTTGTTTTGTCCGATAAGACTATTTCGCGGGATCCCAGATAAATTCAAAAAGCCCCCAATCGTTTTGGGTGCAATCGGGGTCGAGGTATTCTTACTTTTTACCTCACCATAATCGAGATGAGCAACGACAGTATGTCGTTTAAAACTATGCGCTAGAATCAGCTTAGCCGACAATTCACTCACAGTATCTGAGCTATTCTCAATAAATCCTCGTTCGGAGTTGTATATATCATCATTCGACAGTAAGTATTCAAGGTTCAAGTAGGCACCTTGGCTTGGCAATGCATAATTGTCCAATGTATCCAAGCGATAATTTAAAAATGCCCCCGCTCGACGATATTGCGCATTGCCATATAAAGGTAATGTAGAGTATTCCGTTTTGCCTTGGTTAAAACGTAAACCTAACTTAAATTCTCGCCACAGTTTGTGTTGATAGCCTAATGCTAACTCCTCTTGCCACTCAGAATACTTCAATGACAGATAGTTCCTACTCGCATCCAATGAGGTATTATCAAACCCTTTCAAAGGTGCACTACGCTTATCAATACTGTATTTGGCTGACGCTGTATAAAACAACTTTTGACCTTCAAACAATGGTGAATAATACTGCGCTTCGAGTAACTTATCCGTACCCATGTTTAAATTCAGCGTTAACTCAGCACCTTGATCGTTCATGTCGGTAAAATTGAGCGACATCCCCAGCGAATACTGGCTATCGGTATCAAAGTCATCTTCAATGAAAACTCGGAAATTGGCATAATTTGGCCCCCACGATTTTTCTTTCACTTTAATAACGAGATTGTTATCCCCTTTCGAATTATCAAAGTGATAGCTTACTCTTTCAAACCGATCTAACGCAT
>JBQGON010000032.1:23471-26917 GCA_052087065.1 Vibrio sp.
AGACTTTCAACAATCTTTTCAATAACCTGGGTCGGAATGACCTGACCGGTGTGCAAATTCAAACGATTTCGTAGCAATGTATCGCTGTAATGCGATTGATTATTTAAGGTAATACGATCGACTTGGTGAGCATCACCATAATTCAACTGACTGCGTTTATGCGCTTTGCTCTGTATATACTGACGATATTGTTCGGTCGTTAATTCAAACGGCGCAAACTGCTCTTTATGCGCCATGACCGCCTGATAGCCTTTTTTAAATGCTTCAGGGATTTTTTTAAAGGCGGTCGTTTCCATATCGCCAACCTCTGGCTTTATAAGAACGTCTTTATCGGTTAACTCTTTGGTTTGTAGCTGGGTACTACGGCGTACTAAATAATTCGACAATTGATCAGCAACCGATAGAAAACCGGTGAAGGAATCTTGCTTCATATAATCGGTACTAATGTCGACAGCAATAATACGATCGGCACCCATCGAGCGCGCCACATCAACGGGCATATTATTGGTGACACCACCATCAACCAACCAATGTCCATCTAGCTCATAAGGAGGTAAGGCACCGGGGACCGACATACTCGCCATCATTGCATCGACTAAATATCCATGATCGAGAACGTAAGGTTTAAGCTTAATGATATCGGTCGCTACTGCGCGATAAGGAATGACTAAGTTGTCAAATGATTTAAATGGCAATAGGTTATGAGTACTCTGTCGCAATATGCGCAGCATATTTTGACCTTGAACGACACCTTTAGGTGCGCGGATATCATTCCAACTCACCCCCAAATCTGTCGTTAACTGATAACGGTCTTCATACTCTTTATTGCGAACCCGACGCTCAGCCCGGCTAACACGATCTCGGTAACCTTTGAACCAATCAATACGATTGACTAACGCTTCAATTTCTCCAGCGCTCATACCGGTCGCATACAAGCCCGCAACATAGGCACCCATACTGGTTCCGGTGACAATATCCACCGGAACATGTAAATCTTCGAGAGCTTTAAGTACCCCAATATGCGCTGCACCTTTGGCACCGCCACCCGCGAGCACCAAAGCAATTTTAGGTCGATTTTTATCAATTGCGACCGTTGTTGCAGCATTCACCGCAAACGTTGGCACAATAACAAGTAGCATTGACCATAGTTTATACCATTGCGTCACGCGTTCCTCACTGTGTCTTATTCTTATTATTCATGGGTAAACGTCTTACCAATTAAACAGTTTTTTCAGCCAACCGGTGGAGTCATGATCGCATTTTTCTTTCCATTGATCATGCTCATCCCATATCGGTAATTTAAACTTACTATCACAATCGACCACTAATTCACCATCACTAGAACGCTCAAAACCCACGGTACGAATACCTTCAGGCCAAGGCAGAATCAGTTTCTGTGGAATACGACGCGCGAGATAATCGGCATACACCCTCAACGCACCACTAGCTCCAGTTAAATACGTTGAACGGTTATCATCACGCCCAACCCATACCGTCGTTACCTCACGTCCATCGACACCGACAAACCAGCTATCACGGGTATTACTGCTTGTCCCTGTTTTTCCGGCCAAGGCTGCCCATGAAAATTGGCGTTGTAAATAGCGTCCCGTACCTTCCAGCACGCCCCGCTTCATCGCATAGGTGGTCAGCCATGCCGCTTGCTGCGGAACCGCTTGCGATAACTTAGGAATCGATTCGTAAAGGACATTACCTTTTAAATCCAAGACCGAACGTAATGCCGATAGTTTGGCTTTGCGACCTGAATTGGTGATCGTTTGATACATTTGCGCCACTTGAAATGGCGTCAGTGTAAATGATCCTAAAAACATCGAAGGCACAGGACGAATTTCTTTATGCGGCACACCTAGCTTAACTAAGGTATCAACAACATTATCGATGCCCAATTGCATCCCTAAAGCGACCGTGGGCACATTCAACGATTTTGCCAAAGACAGATATAACGGTACGTTGCCACGATAACTGCGTTCAAAATTACGTGGACTCCACACACTGCCTTCATCACCTTTTAAGGTAATCGGTTTATCTTCCAACGTCGTCGCAAGGTTATACTTCTCCGGCTGAGCCAAAGCGGTCAAATACACGCCCCCTTTGGCCAACGACCCAATTTGCCGGCTTGCGTTGAGTGCACGGTTAAATCCATCATAACCAACACGTTTGCCGCCAACCATAGCACGAATTTCGCCAGTTTTACGATCAACCGCTACCGCTGCAGCCTCTAAGTGATTGCCTTTACGTCTAGTAAGTTTAGGCACTTTATTGGCAATCGCACGTTCGAGATCCACTTGCGACACAGGATCTAGCGAGGTGAAGACTCGTATCCCCGTCTCTTTTTTATATGCGTTACCCACTTTATCACGCAACTCACGAGATAATTGCTCAAAATAGGCCGGTTGCCGGCTGGCAATATGGGGATGCTTTTGTACACCCAATGGACGAGAAACCGCCAACTCATATTGATGCGCTGACAGAATATTACGCTCCATCATCAATTTCAGCACCAGATCGCGCCGCTCGCGGGCACGCTCAGGATAACGAATAGGATTATAATAAGAAGGGCCTTTCACCATGCCAACCAGCAGAGCGAGTTGATCAATACGCAACTCTTGCAGTGGTTGACCAAAATACAAACGTGATGCCAATCCAAAGCCATGGACCGCTTCGCGACCATTTTGCCCCATGTACACTTCGTTCATGTACGCCTGTAAAATGCGATCTTTACTGTAACGGTAGTCAATGATGAGCGCCATGTAGGCTTCACGCAATTTACGCCATAGCGTCCGATGACTCGACAAGAAAATGTTCTTGGCCAATTGCTGCGTCAATGTACTACCGCCTTGCACGGTATGACCGGCTCGCACGTTCGCAATCAATGCACGTAAAATTGCCAATGGGGCAACGCCATCGTGTTTATAAAAATTACGATCTTCCGTGGTTAGCAATGCATCAACCATCACTTCAGGGAATTGCTCACGACGCAAAAACAAACGGGTCTCTGGCGTATTTTTTTCAAGCATGCCCAGCATCTTAGGATCTAAACGCAAGTAACCCAACTCACCTCGTTTTTCCAGCGACTTAATATGCGTTAAGCCACCATCATTAAACGTCAGCATGACATGACGAGAAGGCTCTGGACCATCGGAAAACTCGAATGGTCGACGGATCAACTCAAGTCGCGTTGATGAGGCCGAATATTCCCCCGGATAGCGTGGATGGCTCACTTTGCGATATTTTAAAACATCCAGCTCATTGCGCACTTCTTTTAAGCTGATATTCATTCCCGGTTCTAAAGTGAGAATACGGGCGTATACCACCGTAGGAATTTGGAAAAGTTGACCACCAAATTTTTGTTTCACGATGCTGTTTAAGTACAGACCAGCAACAAACAAGATCGCAGCCATGGCGAGCGCAAATTTCCAAGTAAAACC
>JBQGON010000033.1:0-26553 GCA_052087065.1 Vibrio sp.
TGTTATGATACCCCCATGACTCCGCGCCGTCATGGGGGGCGAACTGATGTGATTATCAGTTTTTCATCACACTTGAGTGAGTCAAACTCTTCGGTTTATAACAACCATCAAAAACTGGATCGAATGATAATTATGGTCGCGGTCGCGACGTTGATTCATTGAGTCTATTGGTAAATAGCTCATATATCAGGTTGTAATGGAGCACTTTAATGCAACAAAGTTCGACACTAGGCAACGATATTGTCAGCCTTGACGTCCAAATTAAGCGTAGTATTCAAGCGTTACTCAGCACCCCAACGCTTCCAGAACGCATCCGAAAAGATGTCCAACAAGTCGCCATCCATACCTTATCAGATGCAACAAAAAACGTACCGGCCGATAAAGCACGGCGTTTATTACATATTTACGAAATTACGCTCAAAATACTGCTCGCGAATGGCGGAAAAACGCCATTAGAGTCGGTCAATAAAAGTGCCAGTATTGAGCAAGTGGCCCGCTTAAATGATGCTTTGCAAGATATTATTACCGAGCTCGACTTTGAAGGCGAGTATGGCGAGCGTTTAGTCGATATCCGCGCAAAGTTGTTACTCGGCTCTCGTGGCGATGAGTTAATTGAACTCACATTAGATGTGCTAAAACTGGTCGCATTAGGTACAGACCAAGAGCGGCAAATATCACAACAATTTCTCGAAAAATCTTATGACTGTATCGGTCGCATCAGTATTAATACCGAACAAATCAATGATAAATCGCGGGATATTTTTGTACAGCGCAAAGAAATTAATACCCAGCTTAGAACGCTGATTAAGCATAAATACTCTTCGCTGGCCGACGAACAAGACCCGGATACGTTACGCCAGAATACAACGGAAATGATGAAAGAACTCTCTCATCTTTCTGAGCGCTACACCTCGGCAGAAGCCCGTGAACAGATTCTGTTAGAGCAACTTGCCTACGCAAAACGTCAAATTGATAACCTCAATGATTCAACCAAAGAACATCGACGCCGTATTGATGAGAAAAATCAACGGCTGCGCCGCGATTCATTAACCAAAGTGTATAACCGCACTACATTCATCGAAATATTAGAAACGGAATACCGCCGTTGGATTGGTAATCAACATCCATTACGTATGGCTCTATTTGATATTGATGATTTTAGTTATGTGAATAATCACTTCGGTTACACCGCTGGAGACAAAGCGCTGAAAATTATTTCGCGCGCGATCAATCAAGAACTAAAGAGCAGTGATATTTTGGCGCGCTTTAGCGGTGAAGAATTTATTTTGCTGATGCCCGCTCGCACCGATGAACAAGCAACAGAACTGATTGAGTCCATTCAAACCAGAGTGGCGGCTTTACCCTTTAAGTTTCGCGATCGCAGCCTGAAAATAACCCTAAGCGCAGCGAGCAAAGCATTTGAACAAGGTGATACACCAGAAATTCTCCTCGAACAACTGAGCAATCAGCTAACCGCTAAGCATGAGGTTAAGCCTAGTCAGTTAATCTGGCTATAACTCCCCTCGACTAAATTTGCTTAAAAAAACAGCAAGTCGCCATTAAAAGTGTGCTTGCTGTTACACCTCTACCTCATACCCATTCTCCTTAATCAGTAATGCGCACTAAATTGTTGTAAGTAAATTATATCAATAAGTTATTAGCCACCAGTGCCTTAACGTGTCACCTCGAGTTAGCGTTAACATATGGGTGGGTTTTTTTATCCTTTTCTAAGGAGACCAGAATGATCACACAAGTCAGTCCTGCGGGCAGTATGGATTTGTTATCACAACTGGAAGTGGAACAACTACAAAACACCGCATCAAGTGAGCTATACCAACTGTACCGAAACTGCAGCTTAGCGGTTCTCAACTCGGGCAGCCATACAGATAATTCTAAAGAGCTACTCGACAAATATCGTCCATTTGATATTAACGTGAAGCGACGTGAACGCGGCATAAAACTGGAGCTCGTCAACCCGCCAGAGCATGCTTTTGTTGATGGCCAAATCATCAAAGGCATCCAAGAGCATTTGTTTTCGGTATTACGAGATATTGTTTATGTCCACATTCATATGGGCAATAGCGCCAGTAAACACTCCGATGATCCGACTCATATCACCAACTTAGTCTTCGCCATACTGCGTAATGCCAAAGGACTGATCCCCGGTATCACACCCAACCTTATTGTCTGCTGGGGCGGGCATTCGATTAACCCCACCGAATACCAATACACACGTGAAGTTGGCAATGAACTAGGGTTGCGTGAACTTAATGTCTGCACTGGATGTGGCCCAGGCGCCATGGAAGGTCCAATGAAAGGCGCCGCCATTGGTCATGCGAAGCAGCGTTATACCAACTCTCGCTATTTGGGATTAACGGAACCGTCAATCATTGCGGCTGAGCCACCAAACCCAATCGTTAATGAGCTGATCATCATGCCAGATATTGAAAAACGCCTGGAAGGGTTTGTACGCATGGGACACGGCATTATTATTTTCCCCGGTGGCGCAGGTACTGCAGAAGAACTCCTGTATGTGCTAGGTATCATGATGCATCCCGATAATAAGCAGCAGCCTTTACCGATTGTACTGACCGGCCCTAAAGAAAGTGCAGCTTACTTCGATTCAATCCATCAATTTATCGGAGACACGTTAGGAGAAGAAGCACAAAGCCTCTATCAAATCGTGATTGGCGATGCGGCCGAAGCGGCTCGCATCATGAACAAAGCCATGCCATTGGTCCGTCAGCACCGCAAAGACATGGAAGATGCTTACAGTTTTAACTGGTCATTGAAAATTGAGCCGGATTTTCAAATGCCATTTGAACCCACCCATGACAACATGGCGAACTTAGACTTACACCTCAATCAACCTAAACAAACGCTTGCCGCCAATTTGCGACGTGCATTTTCGGGGATTGTTGCGGGGAATGTCAAAGCGGAAGGCATCAAAGAAATTGAACAAAATGGGCCTTTCGAGATTCATGGTGACTCAGAACTCATGGCGAAAATGGATGTGCTGTTGCAAGCATTTGTTGCACAAGACCGGATGAAGTTACCGGGAGGTTCCGCTTATGAGCCTTGCTACAAAATCGTCCAATAATCACGGTCTGCTCGACCTTTAGTAGTAATCTGAAGTCAGATCATTAAAATAGAGGCTATCAGCCTCTATTTTTGTATTTCTATGTCACTGCATTTGGTTATTATTGACGCTTTAAATCTCATTCGCCGCAATCATTCGGTTCAACCGGACCCTAGTGACATTGCACGCACTATCGAGACCACCAGCCGCACCCTTTCTCGCATTATTGATGAGTCACAACCGACTCATATAATTGCCGTATTCGATCATTACCTGCAAGACAGAGGCTGGCGCGCCGAGCTATTACCGAATTACAAAGCCGGACGTAAACCAATGCCGCCCCCCTTACAACAAGGTTTAGAAAGCATTCAAGAGGCATGGTGGACACTAGGAATCGATTCATTATTATCCAGCGGTGATGAAGCGGATGACTTGGTCGCCACATTGGCGTGTAAAGTCTCCGAACATGGTGAAAAAGTGACGATCATTTCCACCGATAAAGGCTACTGCCAACTGTTGTCACCGACGCTGCAAATTCGTGATTACTTTCAACATCGCTGGCTCGATGCCCCTTTTATTCACAATGAATTTGGAGTTCGCCCAGAGCAGTTAGCCGACTATTGGGGGTTAACAGGCATCAGCTCGAGCCAAGTTCCCGGAGTTCCGGGGGTGGGGCCGAAAGCGGCCAAAGACATATTAACCGAATTTAATACCATTGAAGACGCTTATCAGAGCGATACTTTGGCCGCTAAATATCGTAAAAAACTCGATGAACATATCGAATCTGCTCGCATATGCAAGCAAGTTGCCATGTTAAAAACCGATATAGAGCTCGGTTTTAATCTACAAGACATCCGTTATATTCCGCCTCAATGATACGAAAACGCCTGCATGCGCAGGCGTTTTTTTAACCCATCATTCCGTCGGTTATTACCACGGAGAGATGGTTTTTAACACTTGGACATGCACCGTAATTTCTTCACGATCATGGTACAAATGCTTCGCTTGTAGGCGAAATTTCACATCATGCTGCTTGAGAAATATCTTCAAGTTTTCGATATCATCAAGCACTTCATCGTAGCGGCCTTTCATTGGCAGTTTTAAATTGAACAACGCTTCTTTCGCCCAGCCGTGAATTAGCCACTCGCCCATTAACTGCGCGACACGTGACGGTTTTTCAATCATATCACAGACCAACCACGTCACATTTTTACGTGGTGGCTCAAATTTAAAGCCATCAACCATATGGTGAGTCACTTGCCCCGTATCCATCAAACTTTCCGCCATCATGCCATTATCAATCGCATGGACAAACATTGAGCGTTTCACTAACTGGTAGGTCCAACCACCAGGACATGCGCCCAAATCTACCGCCCACATACCTGATGCTAAGCGATCGTCCCACTCGGCACGCGGAATAAAGACGTGAAATGCTTCTTCCAACTTCAACGTAGAACGGCTCGGTGCATCGGTCGGAAACTTGAGTCGAGGGATTCCCATGTAAAAATGAGAGTTATTATTGGGATAAGAGTAGCCCGCATAACAATGTCCAGGAGCGACAAAACACACATGGAGTACTGGCTTTTTACTGTGTTCTTTCGGTAGCAGCAACCCTTTACCACGCATCGCTTGGCGCAGTGGCACAGTAAATTTACGGCAGAACTTGAGGAGCTCTTTCGCTTCATTGGTATCCGGGGTTTCGACGCGCAGCTCACCACATGTTGGCCAATCGTCTTGCTCAGCTAAACTCATCAGCAAAGGCGAAATACGATCATCTTTCGGTAAATCAGTACATTCGGCTGCCACTGCGAACATCTGGCGAGAAAAAATCAACGTTTGGAAGTCAATGCGCTCCAACAGTACTTCTGCTTCACCGTCTTGAAAGCATTCAAATAACACAAACCCGGTATTGGTTTTTAGGCGAGGAAAGCCAAAAACACCCAACTGAGTAGCTTTATCCTGTATTTCACCGGCACACTCTTTCTCAAATCCAGAGCGGCAATACAGCATGATCTGTTTCACGACGTTACCTCATTAGTTTTCAAAGCAGCCAATACAAAGAAGATCCAACCCACAATAAAGAACACTCCGCCAAGAGGAGTAATGGGGCCGAACCATTTCACGCTGGTTAAAGCCAGCGCATACAGACTGCCGCTAAAGCAAAAGATGCCGATGATAAAGCAAATTGCGGCTCGGCAAAAATACTTTCGTGAATTAACCGTATTTATTGGTAACGCCAGTAGCACACCACAGACCAAAAGTGCAGCAGCATGAATGAACTGGTAATGGACCCCTGTTTGAAAAACGGCCACCATTTCCGGCGATATTATTTTCTTAAGGCCGTGAGCGGCAAAAGCGCCTACACACACACCCGTACCTGAGAACAATCCACCAAAGGTCAGTAAATGCTTACTTTTCATTATAAATCTCACGAATAAATTGACTTAAGGCCTCTACAGCAAGCGCAATATTTCCTGCTTCGGTAAACCCCGAACGCTTACGTGGTTTGAAGCCATGATCACCATCAGGAATAAACTGATAACGAACGTGTTCACTGAACGCAAAGTCAGCAAACTCTTCCTTTTTGCCAAAAGTGTCACGCTCACCTTGTAATATCAAACAAGGTTTCGCCAACGTGGCAAGGTGCTCACCTTTAAATTTCTCCGGCTTACCAGGTGGGTGGAAGGGAAAGCCAAGACACGCAATTCCCGCGACTTGCTCGTGCTCACCTAACCAAGAGGCCATACGCCCACCCATCGACTTACCACCAATGACAACCGGCTCCGTACAGTGCTGCTCAATCATCTCAGAAAAGGCCGTCAAGAGTTTGGGAGCCCGATCCGGTGGACGTTTTGTACCTTCTTCCATACGCCTCACCATATAGGGAAAATTAAACCGCAATACCCGAATCCCACGCTCAGCCAAACCACTGGCGACGTGCGCCATGAAATCATGATCCATGCCAGCGCCCGCCCCATGGGCGAATACAAAGACAGGACCGCTTTTAGGGCCGTCCCATTGAAACTCATTACTCATCTAATACTTCCTCTTGCTCGCGTCGAGCCGTGCGAATCATCCAGTCTCTAAACGTGGCAATTCGCCCCATATCGGCTTGTTTTTCATCGCACACCACATAAAAAGCATTGGGTGTCATCACCACGGCATCAAATGGCGCCACTAAACGTCCCGCTTCCATTTCTGGTTGTGCTAATACATTATTCCCTAACGCAATCCCTTGCCCATGAATGGCCGCTTGCAGCACCATCGTGGTATGGCTAAAGATCGGTCCATGATTCACATTCACGCCTTCAATACCATTTTGCTTGGCAAACTGCTGCCAGTGCTGACGTGAGGTATCATGCAATAACACATGCTGTGATAAATCATGTAATTGATTGAGTGGCTTATCGCCAAGTAATACACTAGGAGAACATAGAGGAATTAAAAACTCTTGATACAGTAAATCACAGCGTAACTCTGGCCAGTTTCCTCGCCCATAATAAATGGCAACATCCACATCATCCGTTAACGAACCTTCTTCTAAATCGACCGCTTTAATCCGTACATCAATATCCGGCTCTTCACGATTAAAATCCGCCAATCTTGGTACCAACCATTGAATCGCAAAACTTGGCGGTAAGCTGATGGTTAACGCCCCTTTTTCTGTGCGCTCTAATAACTTATCAGTCGCTTCACCAATCGAGATAAAGATATCTTTAATATCGGCAAAATAGCCCTGCCCCTCTTCGGTCAATAATAACGATCGATTGCGACGACGGAATAACTTTAACCCTAAAAACTCTTCCAGTGCTTTAATCTGATGACTCACGGCCGCTTGCGTCACAAACAGCTCATCGGCGGCGCGCGTAAAACTCAAGTGTCGAGCGGCCGCTTCGAACACTTTCAATGAGTTTAACGGAGGTAAACGTCTTGCCATAGTTATCGCCTTATTAAGGATTAGTTTTTCTTATTCGAAACATTATAAATTGTTCATTGCGTACCAGCCAGAGAAAAACTATATTGCTCGGCGTAGCAAAGACCTGAACGGCCTAATTTCTCTGAAATTAGTTGGAATTTGTTACGATGTTGTG
This sequence comes from Vibrio sp., assembly GCA_052087065.1. Lineage (GTDB taxonomy): Bacteria > Pseudomonadota > Gammaproteobacteria > Enterobacterales > Vibrionaceae > Vibrio. The sequence continues at coordinate 7,171 of JBQGON010000033.1, forward strand.
TTTGCAAACTCGTCGTTTATCGAGTTTAGGTAGATTCTACCAACCCGCTGTGTACGGCCCTCCGCTGTGCAAAGCATACTTCCTGTATTTATTTGACCTGTCTGTCAATTTTATGCACCGCCTCCTCAGGCGGTGTTTTTTTATCTATTGATCTCACGTTAGCCGCGCGTACTTTCTTCACCGAGCCTTTCTCAGCCTGTCGGTAAAACACATATAAAAAAACGCTGCGAACCCTGTCCGCAGCGTTTTCTTTAAGCTATCTCTAACACCAAACGTTATGGGCGATAGACTTTTACATTGTCAAAGCCTTGTTCTTTCAGATACAGCGCTTGTAAACGGCTCATGACGCCTTGAGCACAATACAGTAGATAGGTTTTTGACTGATCCAAATCACCAAACTTAGTCGATAACTTGTAGAACGGAATATGGGTAACTTCAACGCCTTCAATCTCTAAAGGGTGCTCGTCTTCTTCTTCTGTACTACGAATATCGAGCACGACTGCGGCGTCTTGAATATCCGTCACCATTTCAACTTCTGGCACCGCTTCTTGTGACTCTTTGGCGATATCACGGATATCCATTTGACGTGCGTTATACACCACGCCATCCAGAATACTAAAGTCAAACTTGGCTTCTTCGGCTTCAATACGACCTTTGACCGCTTTTACGGTTGGCTTACGGGAAATCACACCACAATATTCAGGCATGGTTTTCGCAAAATCTTCCGTGCCGATTTGACGCGCCAAATTAATGATATCTTGCTTATCCCACGTAATCAAAGGGCGTAGAATCAATGTATCGGTAACATTGTCAATCAAACGCAAGTTAGTCAGAGTTTGACTTGATACTTGACCTAATGCTTCTCCAGTCACCAACGCTTGAATGCCGAACTTCTCAGCAACCATGGCAGCCGCGCGCATAAACATACGTTTCAGCACAACGCCCATTTGCCCATCGTCGACTTTTTCAAGAATCTCGGCCACCACAGGTTCGAAATCAATCGAAAGAAACCGAACTTTTGCAGACGAACCGTACTTATTCCACAAGTAGTGAGCCACTTGTTTTACGCCAATCTCGTGGGCGGGACCACCTAGATTGAAGAAACAGTAATGGACTTTAGAACCACGCTTAATGTGTAGGTAACTTGACACACCTGAATCAAAGCCCCCAGAAATCAAACTCAGCACATCTTCTTGGGTGCCCATTGGAAAGCCGCCCAAGCCTTGATGGCGTGCAATGACTTGATTTAATAGCTCATCACGAACTTCAATATTAATCGTAATATCTGGATTTTTCAGTTTCACCTTAGCACTTTCTACCGCTTGGTTCAGACCACCACCGACATAACGCTCAAGTTCAATAGAAGAAAATTCATGTTTGCCACGGCGCTTTGCGCGTACTGCAAAGGTTTTGTTTTCAATCGCGTCTTTATTCAATTCTAGAACGTGTTCATAGATGTCATGCAGAGATTCAAATTCTGTCTGCTTCACTTCTAAAATATGATTAATCCCAGGCGTATGCGTCAATATTTCCAGCACTTCTGAGTAGTATTTGTCGCTGTCGGCAGCCACTTCAATATGATCACGGCGGTTAAATACCACGACAGACTCAGTACGGCGTTTAACCATAATGCGAATATTACTCTCTAGAATCTTTGTGAAGCGTTTACGCACAGATTCGCTTTTGACATAAATTTCCGGATGAGGCTTAACAATAAATTTCATAGGTGTGTATTCGCATTGTAAATTAGACATTGGGTCCGCCGAGTCGTTACTTTTATCGAAAAAAGTACGCATACATAGATCGTTACCGCTAAGGGGGCGGGATTATACACGATATTGACCACATGATGAAAGGTTATAAAAAAAGCAGAACACATGTTCTGCCTTTTTATTGCTTGTAAAGCCTGTTACTGCGTCGCCGGACTCGCCTTATCCGCATTGTCAGAGGAAACTGGGTCGCTAAACAAGGGTTCGCCCTGCATAATACTGATCTCAACACGGCGGTTCTCCGCACGATGTTCAGGGGTATCGTTGGGTACCAAGGGCTCGGTATCAGCTAAACCGCGTACTTGCAGTCTGTCATGGTCAAACCCTTGTACTTTTTCCATTTCTTGAGCCACAGACACCGCTCGTTGCGAAGACAAATCCCATAAAGAACGATACAGTTCAGAATCGATCGGTTGATTATCGGTATGTCCGGTAATCCGAATTTTTCCCGGAACATCTTTAACCAACTCTGCGATTTGACGGACCAAAGGACGGAATTTAGGTTGTAAAAATGCCGAGCTTGCTGGAAACGCGCCCTGCTCTTTAATACGAATCACAATTTGTTGACCTAGATTTTCGACTTCAATGGCGCCTTCCTGAATTTCACGTTGCAGGGCCTTCTTAATTTTTTCTACCGTTGCATCAACTTCTTCTTCACTCATGGCTTCAGCTTGTTGCTGCTGTTGCTCAGACTCTGTGTTTTGATTACTTTCCGTTGATGTCTCCGGTGATTGCCCCCCGTCAAGCTTACCCGCATCACGTTGCGCGCCGCCTGCACGATCAGACTCACCGTCTTGAAATTCCAATGTTTGCTGAGTGATATCAATAGTCTGCTGCATAATCACATCGATCGGCGTCGGCTCAGGCCGCCCTGGGCGAAACTCTTGCGCGATAATGCTCGTCCCCTTGGGGATATCTTTGACTTCCAGACGGTTTTGCACACCAAAAGCAAACTTCATTGAGCCAGCAATTTGCTTAAACTTCAGGACATCCATCTCTGAAAATGACAGCAGCAATACAAAGAAGCACATCAACAATGACATCAAATCTGCAAATGTCCCCATCCACAAAGGCAAGCCTGGAGGTGGACATTTACACGGTTGTTCTTCGTCGTCCATACATCACTCCACTATTCGTTATCGATGTCTAAACTACGCTTACCTTCATTAAGGTAGTTTTTCAGATAACTATCAATGACTCGCGGATTCTGTCCATCCTGAATCGCAAGGACGCCGTCCATAATCAAGCGGCGATTCAACGTTTCTTGCTCACGGCGTAGTGCCAACTTATCGGCAATAGGGAAAAAGACCATATTCGATAAAATGGCGCCGTAGAGCGTGGTCAACAACGCAACCGCCATCGCCGGACCGATTGACTTTGGGTCATCCATGTTGGATAGCATCGCCACCAAGCCAACCAAGGTACCGATCATCCCCATCGCTGGAGCCACATCACCGAATGCGCGAAATACGTTAGCGCCAGATTCATGACGTTCATTGGTCAAGGCGATATCTTTTTGCATGGTCGATTTCACCACATCCGCATCATGACCATCCACCAGCAAATCAATGCCTTTTTGCATAAATCCGTTAGGAATTTCCATCTCTTCTAGTGCAAGAAAGCCACCTTTACGAGCGGCATCAGCCATCTCAACCACTTTGGCAATCAAATCTTCTGGGTTGTCGGCTTTAAACATGAAGGCTTTACCGGCAATTTTAGCCGCCCCGAAAAACTGCCCCATAGTGAACTTCATCATGACCACGAATATAGAGCCGCCAACCACAATCAGCACCGACGTGACATCGACGAACATCATGATGCTTCCGCCTAAGATCATCGCCATAATTACAAAAGCCAAGCCACCAATCAGGCCTAATAGCGTTGCTAAATCCACGAAGCACTCCTCATGCTACTGTTTATTCCCAGTATTCTACTGTATCGGCAAAGTTATCAAATCTTTAAATCAATTCTATTCGATAATGCTATCCGCGTAGCGATTACGGCAACTTTACATCAGTGAATGTGAATACCCATACATTAACGCACGCAACAACGCGCCATACTCAAATCATATTCACCATTGCGACCGCTAAGTCATACAATAATCGTACCATTATTGACTAAACGATGAGTTCACCAAAACACAAGTTACCTAGCAAGCATTACATAAATACGGCAGATTGCTATTGAACACAGTAAAAAACTGCGTGATTCATATCGATAAGTCAAAAAATCTGCTGCGAACGCTAACGAATAGCAGGGATTTGTGACACAATTATGCGGTTAAATTTGACCCTTAGTTATCCCTGAGGTAACTTTCGTGCATCTTTCCTAAGGTAAAATGATTATGGCGAGCAAAAAACCGGAAAATATGTCCTTTGAAGACACCATTAGCGAACTCGACCAACTCGTCGATCAACTCGAGAATGGTGAGCTTGCACTCGATGATGCACTGAAAAAATTCGAACGTGGTATCGCACTCGCTCGTTCCGGACAAGCGAAATTAGATAGCGCGGAGCAACGCGTCAGTATCTTACTTAATAACAGTGATACTGAGGCACTGAGTGATTTTACCGATTCGCCAGAATAATGGATGTAAAAATCGTTATGAATGAGGCATTAACCTCTTTACAGCAAAGAAACAATGAGCAACTTGACTTGTGGCTAAAGCACTTTTCAAACGCAGATTCACGATTAATACAAGCGATGAATTATGGCTTGTTACTCGGTGGTAAGCGTGTTCGTCCATTTTTAGTTTACGCCACGGGCCAAATGCTTGGTTGCGAGCTTAACGAGTTAGACACACCAGCATCAGCGATTGAATGCATCCACGCCTATTCATTAATCCATGATGATTTACCGGCAATGGATGACGACGAGCTGCGCCGCGGCCAGACCACATGCCATATCAAGTTCGATGAAGCGACAGCGATACTGACTGGGGATGCGTTGCAAACACTCGCTTTTAGTATTCTGGCAGAGGGAACCTTATCGGCTCAAGGTGCAGACCAACGCGTGAAGATGATTCAAATGCTTGCCCAAGCTTCGGGCGCCCAAGGCATGTGTCTTGGACAAGCATTGGACTTAGCCGCCGAAAACCGTGCCGTTCCTCTTGATGAATTGGAACATATCCATCGTAATAAAACCGGTGCATTAATTCGTTGTGCTGTCCGTCTCGGTGCGTTAGCTGCTGGAGAAAAAGGCCTCGCTGTCTTACCGCAACTCGACATTTATGCACAAGCGGTCGGGCTCGCTTTTCAAGTTCAGGATGATATTCTGGATGTTGTCAGTGATACACAGACCCTAGGTAAACCTCAGGGGTCTGATCAGCAATTACACAAAAGTACCTACCCAGCATTACTTGGCTTGGATGGTGCAATTGAAAAAGCGCAAGCTCTCCTTGAGGAATCACTTCGGGCACTCGAAGCCATTCCCTATAATACAGAGCATCTCGAAGCGTTCGCCCGATACGTTATCGAGCGCAAACACTAACACTATAAGCGCGCATAACTATGACTCTTGATATTTCAAAATATCCCACGTTAGCTCTCGTTAACACTCCGACTGACTTACGTAGCCTGCCAAAGGAGGTGTTGCCTCAGCTTTGTGATGAGCTACGTACGTACTTATTAAATTCCGTCAGTCAATCCAGCGGCCACCTAGCTTCAGGCTTAGGCACGGTTGAATTGACTGTCGCGTTACACTATGTCTACGACACCCCTAACGACCAACTGATCTGGGATGTCGGCCATCAGGCTTATCCCCACAAGATTTTAACGGGTCGTCGCGAGCAGATGAGCACCATCCGCCAAAAAGATGGATTACATCCTTTCCCATGGCGTGAAGAAAGTGAATATGACACTTTATCAGTCGGTCATTCATCGACATCTATCAGTGCTGGCTTGGGAATGGCTATCGCGGCAGAACATGAAGGAAAAAACCGTAAAGTCGTCAGTGTCATCGGTGATGGCGCCATTACTGCCGGGATGGCATTTGAAGCCATGAACCATGCGGGTGGCATAAACCCCAACATGCTGGTCGTACTCAACGACAATGAAATGTCGATTTCAGAAAACGTTGGCGCACTGAATAATCATCTTGCCCAGTTATTATCTGGCAACATGTATACCTCTTTGCGCGAAGGCGGCAAAAAAGTGCTGTCCGGTCTGCCGCCAATTAAAGAGCTCGTCCGCCGTACGGAAGAACATTTAAAAGGCATGGTGGTTCCGGGGACATTATTTGAAGAGCTGGGGTTTAATTATATCGGCCCGGTTGATGGCCACGATGTATTAGAGCTGATTAAAACACTGAAAAACATGCGCGATTTAAAAGGTGCACAGTTCTTACACGTAATGACTACCAAAGGCAAAGGCTATGAACCCGCGGAGAAAGATCCGATTGGGTATCATGGCGTGCCCAAGTTTGACCCGAAAAAAGAAACCCTGCCTAAAACACCATCAAGCAAGCCGACATTTTCGACTATTTTTGGTGATTTTTTATGTGATATGGCCGCGCAAGATCCTAAACTGCTGGCGATCACCCCTGCCATGCGTGAAGGTTCAGGCATGGTTCGCTTCTCAAAAGAGTTTCCGAAACAATATTTTGATGTCGCGATTGCCGAACAACATTCCGTCACCTTGGCATCCGGAATGGCGATTGGTGGTTATCATCCCATCGTGGCAATTTATTCCACCTTTTTACAACGTGGCTACGATCAACTAATTCATGATGTCGCCATTATGAATTTACCGGTAATGTTCGCCATTGACCGCGCAGGTTTAGTGGGAGCAGATGGTCAAACTCACCAAGGTGCATTTGATATCAGCTTTATGCGTTGTATCCCGAATATGACCATTATGACGCCATCAGATGAAAATGAATGTCGCCAAATGCTCTATACTGGGCATCGTCATCAAGGCCCAAGTGCGGTGCGTTATCCACGCGGTTCTGGCGCTGGTGTACCAATCGAACAAGCGTTCACCGAACTGGAAATTGGCAAAGGCCGTAGAGTCCGCGAAGGAGAAAAAGTCGCCATTTTGAACTTTGGCACCTTCCTACCTGAAGCAATGAAAGCGGCTGAAAACCTCAATGCGACAGTGGTCGACATGCGTTTTGCAAAGCCGCTTGATGAAGATTTACTGCGTGAAATGTCGCAGCAATATGATGTTTTCGTGACACTCGAAGAAAATACCATTACTGGTGGTGCAGGCTCTGGAGTGATTGAGTTTTTAATGCAAGAGAAGCGCCTGTTGCCCGTACTCACTTTAGGCTTGCCCGACCATTTTGTCGCACAAGGCTCGCAACAAGAGCTCTATGCTGAGCTTGGCCTTGATGCACAAGGCATTGAAACCTCGATTCGTGACTACCTCGTTCAATAAGAGTCACTCGTGACCTTTTAGCATAAAAAAAGCTCAGAATATTCTGAGCTTTTTTATCTAAGTCATCATGTTACGGGCAAGGTCATGCCGCTAGTGCGGCAAAGACCAACCGAATGTGGTACATAACTGCTGCCAAGTACTATCAAACCCTGCGGTTACCGTGACCAACTGCTGGGTATATGGATGGTAGAATGAAAAATGCGTCGCATGCAGCATCAAGCGATGCACATTGTAATGCTCTCGGTATAAACGATTATGCCGCCCCTCACCGTGCCGAGTATCACCAATAATAGGATGACGTAGATGTGCCATGTGGCGGCGTAACTGGTGTTTTCTACCTGTCTGCGGCTTAAGTTCGACAAGCTCATAGCGTGTAGTTGGAAAGCGTCCGGTTGACAATGGCACTTCCACTTGTGCTAATGGCTGATAATCGGTAATAGCTTCTTTCGCTTGCGTATTATCAGCGGCATGTTTATCAGCAATCTTATCCAGTTCTTCTTTTAATGGATAATCTAAAGTGCCCGCTTCTGCAATCCAGCCACGCACCACGGCATGATAGGTTTTGTGAATATCATGACTGGCAAAAAGTGGCATAACTTCTCGTGCCACCTCACTGGATAATGCAAACATCAATACACCAGACGTTGGTCGATCTAAACGATGTACAGGATAAACATGCTGTCCAATTTGATCACGCAATGTCTGCATCACAAACACGGTTTCATGGCGATCAAGCCAACTACGGTGCACCAACATTCCAGAGGGCTTATTGACCGCAATAAAGTAGTCATCACGATATAATATTTCCAATTCCACCATTAGCGACATACCTCATCAATCAAGCCCAACAGACGTAATACAGAGCGATATTCATAATTATGTTGCCACACCTGAGAAAAATACGGGGCAATAGCAAAACCACTCGGCACCTGCTTTTGCGCCAAAGCATCATGCATTCGCGGTAAGAATACCCATTGAAGCCATTCATGAGGGGCTAAAGTGTCGACCGCAAAAGGCTGAGTACTCTGCAATGCCGCCGAATGCGGTGGCGTACTCTGCCACAGCCCACTCCGCTCTAATTCAAATTGAAGCTCTTGCAGTAATATCGTTAGTTCACCGAAATTGTTACTCATTCACTACCTAAATGACGTTAATTAAGAGACAAAACGCGACTCAGCGTCACGTTTTTTTGCGAAGAGGCATAGTATGAGTTTGGGTGAAAAATGCAATGGATGGAGATCATTTTGTTCTCGCCGTTGGATCAGGTACTATGACATTAGTACACATCTGTAGGACCATAAACATCCATGGAAACCATCCAAACGCTAAGTAAAATGCTGCAAGCTAGCGGCAATCAATACGCCATTTTCGATCTCGGCCGACGTATTCAAGCAATTGATAATGCCACATTTGAGCGAATTGAGTCTGGGGGACAACCTTACCCATACTCGGTACAACGTAGCGCTCAGTTCGCCATTGCGTATTGGGATGACAGTCATCAACCATGGATTTGGTTTTTGAAGTTTGAGCTTGATGAACGAGGTCTTTTACAGCAAGCTCATGTCACGCAGTTTATCGAATATGTCTTGGAAGCGATGGGCGCGCGTTTAGATAACGAACTCACCGATGAACAACAAGAAAAACTGACCAACAACCCCTATACCTTCAAGCCTAATGATGACAAGATGGCCATGTTCCACAGCATCATTCGGGCACAATTAGCGCTGCCTTGCAGCCAATATTATGAACACGCGCAGTGCTATTTCAATGGCAGCTTAGGCTGGGAAAATTGGCAAACGGTCGGATTGCAAGGCATTACTGATATATGCGCGCGAATCAACCAAGAGCAGAATGGGGTGATATTACGTAAAGCGCTGTCGCATTTACCTTCACAACCCTTGTATGCAGTACTTGGCGCATTAGAGCACATTGAGTTGCCAGACAAACTTGCTCAACGTTTACTTGAACACGCCACGGTGCAAATTAACAGTGACCAACCTGATATCTTCTTAATTGCGGCACTGGTGCGTACACTCGCAGGAGCACCCCACCAAGAATTAGCCACACTAACGGATACACTCTTGGCTCGTCCAGAGTTAAGTCATCAAGAAGTGTTAATTGGTCTTGCTGGCCGTTCTTGGCATGTACTGGCAGACGGTAACCGTGCTCAGCGCTTCCTGCTACGTTTAGCACAAACTGGTAACCAGCCGTTATTCAATCAGCTCTTTGCTGATCTTGTGATGCTACCCAGCTTGCGTATGGTGTTACTTCCCTTATTGCATACCAGTCCATCACCCGAGCTATCGGCAGCGTTACTTGAACTGCAACGCGCCGCGAAAGCTTAATACCAAAAGAGAGAGCGGATGAGAACAGGGTTATTCGGGATACTGCTAATCGGGATTGTCGGCTTTCTCTTTTGGCAACAGCGGCGTCAATCTGAAATAGCACGTCAAATTATCGAGCAAAAGTGCGCCCAACTGAACTTACAAGTGGTCAGTGTGGCTTTCGGTCATCACCGCCTGCGCACTCCGGCAGGCCGGTGGGGTTGGAACTCAACCTACTTATTTGAGTTTTCAGCGCTAGGCGATGATTGTTATCAAGGCCGTTTGATTATGACCGGTTTTCGTGCACGTCAGGTCTATATACCGCCTCATCATTTGCCGCCGTCGCCTTAGCCGCGCACTGCCATTCAAACTGATAATAATCACCCAAAAAGCCATCAACAATCTGTGCTTTTTGGGTGAATCCCAATTTTTTCATGAGTTGCAATCCAACAGTATGGCGTATTGGCACGTTCATCATCACTGTTTTAATCTGTTTTTGCTGGCAGATATGCGGTAAAAATGCAGTAATGGCCTCACTAGCATAGCCTTTATGCCAATGCGAATTATCAAACAGTATCGTTAAGTTTGCGGCCTGCGGATTGATCATATCTAAGCCAATATGGCCCATATACTCGCGTGTCACATTATTGAGCACGGCCATCGCTTGGGTATCAATTTCATATAATAAATGTTGAAACGCTTGCCGTGCTAAAGACACCGTCAGTGGGCCATTCATAAAAGCACGATTTTTTTCAGAGCAATTTAATACTAAAAACTCAGATTCTAATGCCTCGGTATAAGGCACTAAAAGCATTCTGCGGGTTACGACCGTCACGGACAATCCTTGTTCTTCAATACGATGGCACCAAAGCCAATCGAACACACATCACTATGGTGTTGTTCTTATTATGAATCTCGCGCGAATCACGCTCGCTTCATCCAATTTATAACCAAGAAAAGCCCCGACACTAATGTATCGGGGCTTTATTCTCACTCGCAGCATTCCGGCCGCCTGTGTTGCTCCATGCATCATCCATAATAGTGGCTTATCCCTTTGCCTAATCCTTACATCGCCAGCTTAGCGGTGTCCTAAGGTTCCTTCCTGCGACTCGATCCTGAGGCGCGTTCATCACTTGTTCCTTGAGCGGTGTCCTTCCATCATCCTGATGGTGTCCGAGCATCCGTTACCTGCGTCCTGATTCAATCCCTGATGATGAAGCATCCGGCTCCACCAAACAATCCTTGCGCGTGTCCCAAGTATCCTTTCACAATGCTCTCCGTCATTGTCGCTTCATCCTGAAGCCGCTTATCCGAAGCGTTTTATTCTTGGTTGTTTCCTTTCGACCCGTTCAATTTACCCCTTTAGGCTATAGATACAACGGGGTAGAGTCGTTATTTTATTATTAAATAACAGCAACTAAAATAAAAAACTTATAAATCATAAGGATAAGAAAAATACGCACTTTTTCTGAATAGTTATATTCTTATTTTCTTACAACCAGAGTGAGAGATCTCTTACAATGAGAATCTACTTTTGCTAGACAAGATTTGTATTTATCATAGAGCTCGCCATAACCAGAAGGAATTCTTATGCTGACCAAAGACGTTTCAGACGAGTTGCAACAGGTGTTTACACAACTAGAGCAAGAAGGCAAAACACCCAGTGTGGCTTTACTTAAAGCACGCTTAACAACGTCAGTGCCAATGCCCGCTTTGATCAGCGCGGTACGCCGCTGGAAGAGCAGTGCACGGCTCCCGAAAGTAGAAGTCAGCACACAGCCGATAACTGACGCCGCGCGCATCACACAATTAGAACAACAAGTAGCGGAATTAACACAGCGACTTATTCAGCTAGAACAACAAATGGAACACTTATCATGAAAATTTGGATCGACGCCGACGCTTGCCCTAAAGTCATCCGTGACACGTTAATTCGTGCCGCCGAACGTACTGGGGTGATCTGTACTTTTGTCGCCAACCATGCGATTCCCCTACCGACCCGTAACAACATCCACCGCCTGCAAGTACAAAGTGGGTTTGACGTCGCTGATGATGAAATCGTGCAACGCTGTGACGCTGGCGATTTGGTGATAACTGCGGATATTCCGCTGGCCGCTGAAGTTCTGGCGAAAGGAGCTCATGCTTTAAATCCACGGGGTGAGCTGTATACCAAGGAGACCATTGGTGCGCGTCTCAATATCCGCGATTTTATGGATACGATGCGCTCTAGTGGTATTCAAACCGGAGGGCCGGCCGGACTATCGCAAACCGACCGCCGAGAATTTGCCAATCAATTGGATCGTTTTCTCGCCAAATACCATCGCTAACCCTTTTTGACCACATATTGGCGTAGCGACATAATAGATACAAAGTGGTTGCTTGTTCATAAAAGCCTCCGCTTTTTCGCTCGAGCAGCGGCAAGATATCGCTAAGGAACTGTGTTATTTTATGCACTTATTCATCACTTATTGATTATCACTCTATGCATAATATCGCCTCCATCGGTTTGGTTGAGAGCCCATACAAAGAAAAATTTGCTGTTCCTCGCCAACCGAGTCTCGTTCCGGCAGCCAGCGCTCGCATCCGTTTATTGGGTGAGATCAATTGTGCAGAAGCCATCCGTGGCATCGAACAATTTAGTCATCTCTGGCTGCTCTTTTTATTCGATCAAAATTTAGCAAAAGGTTGGAAACCCACGGTACGACCACCACGTTTAGGAGGCAATGAGCGCATTGGTGTTTTGGCTTCACGTTCGACCTTTCGGCCCAATGGGATTGGCATGTCGGCCGTTGAACTTAGAGGGGTTAGTCAGATAGGCGATCAATATTATCTTGATGTCGGTAACGTCGATCTAGTTGATGCCACGCCTGTCATTGATATTAAACCTTATATTCCGTATTCCGATGCGATTCCTACCGCACAAGGCGGATACGCTGATTCTGTGCCAGAAACGCTCCTAGTGCTATTTAGTGATGCGGCTCAAATGACGCTGCAATCCGTCACCGACCGCCAAACGGTGCAAACGGTGATAGAACAAGTACTCGCGCAAGACCCTCGACCTGCTTATAAGAAAAATAAGCCAGACAATAAAGAATATGCGGTAAATTTGTACAATTTTAATATCAAATTCACGGTTATCGACAACTTAGTGCATGTAACCGCAATAGAGCCCTTTTGACAATCGCATTTGACTGATATTATTAGGCGAAAATAATTGTATTTGTTGCGGCGATGAACATCGCGGTAATTCCATTCCACTTTGAAAAACGGATACCATAAATGCGTACCAGTAAATATCTTCTTTCTACCCTGAAGGAGACTCCAAACGACGCAGAAATCACGAGCCACCAGCTCATGTTGCGTGCAGGTATGATCCGTAAGTTAGCTTCAGGTCTTTATACTTGGCTTCCTACCGGTCTACGCGTATTGCGTAAAGTCGAAAACATTGTTCGTGAAGAAATGAACAACGCAGGCTCTGTTGAAACGTTGATGCCCGTGGTTCAGCCTTCTGAACTCTGGCAAGAAACTGGGCGCTGGGAAAAATTCGGCCCCGAACTTTTACGTATTTCTGATCGCCACAATCGTTCGTTTGTACTGGGTCCAACGCACGAAGAAGTTATTACTGACATGGTGCGCAACGAAATTAAATCCTACAAACAGTTACCAATGAATCTGTTTCAGGTGCAAACCAAGTTCCGTGATGAAGTTCGTCCTCGCTTTGGTGTGATGCGCTCACGCGAATTCATCATGAAAGACGCGTATTCGTTCCACCTTGACAAAGAAAGCCTACAGGCAACCTACGCGGAAATGCACGCAGCTTACTGTAACGTATTCAACCGTATGGGATTAGATTTCCGCCCAGTGTTGGCCGATACCGGTTCAATTGGAGGCAGTGGTTCTCATGAGTTCCATGTATTGGCACAAAGCGGCGAAGATTTGATCGCATCGTCAACCGAATCTGACTACGCGGCCAACATCGAAAAAGCAGAAGCCCTAGCACCACAAGCTCAAGCCGATGCGCCAACACAAGAGATGACGCAGGTGGCGACACCCAATGCAAAAACCATTGCTGACTTGGTAAGCCAACACGGTATCGCTATTGAAAAAACGGTGAAAACCTTATTCTTTAAAGCCTCTGATGAAGTCGATGCGCCAATCGTGGCACTGATGGTCCGTGGTGACCATGAGCTCAATGAAGTGAAAGCTGAACATTTACCAGAAATTGCAGCGCCGCTTGAAATGGCAGAAGAAGCTGACATTCGCGCCATCGTTGGCGCAGGTCCTGGCTCTCTCGGCCCAGTTGGCCTAACCGTTCCATTAATCGTTGACCGCTCTGTTGCGGTTATGAGCGATTTTGGTGCTGGCGCGAACATTGACGGCCAACATTACTTCGGGATTAACTGGGGTCGTGACGTTGAATTAGGTCAAGTGGCCGATATTCGTAACGTGGTTGAAGGCGATCCTAGCCCATGTGGTCAAGGAACGTTGCAACTGACACGTGGTATCGAAGTGGGTCATATTTTCCAATTGGGTAACAACTACTCAGAGAAAATGAAAGCGACCGTCCTCGGTCCTGATGGTAAGAGCCAAGTGATGGAAATGGGTTGTTACGGTATTGGTATCACCCGTGTTGTGGCGGCTGCTATCGAACAAAACCACGATAAATTTGGTATTACATGGCCAGATGCTATCGCCCCTTTCCAAGTGGCTATCGTACCAATGAACATGCATAAATCAGAACGTGTAAAAGACGCGGCTGAAAAACTGTATGCTGAACTCACCGCCGCTGGTATTGAAGTTCTGTTTGACGATCGTAAAGAACGTCCTGGCGTCATGTTCTCAGATATGGAACTGATCGGGGTACCACACACCGTCATCATTGGTGACCGTAGTATGGACGAAGGCAACTTTGAATATAAAAACCGTCGCACGGGTGAAAAAGCACCGGTTGCGATGGAAAGCATGGTTGAACACCTTCAGTCTCTCATCGCTTAATGATCATGATAGCGACGACGATATACCCATGATTTCAAGGCCGACAATGTCGGCCTTTTTTTCATCTGCGTTTTCACCTCTGGCACAACCACTCCCGACTTTAACGCACGATTGTTTGGGATAGCGCAATATGCTGAACTTGTCATCAAGGTAAGCTTAGGTATAGTTGAGAGAGATTATCAGTTAAGGAAAAAACCATGCAAGTTTATGATTGTTGTGACTTAGTTCGAGAGCTGTACGCTCAAATTGGCAGTGGCGATCAGGGGTATATCCCGAAAGCGATTGGGTGTGCGCTCAAAACATTGAATGATATCGCCGCAGATGACACACTGGATCAGATAACGCGTGAACGCGCAGCGTTTGCAGCAGCCAATTTGTTAATTTCTGATTTTGAGGATGCGTAATGAATCTTGATAATTATGCCAACATGGACCCGATCTTACTGTTTAGCTTAATCAATACCAAACTGCGTGATGATTTTGATGGCGATCTCGATAAGCTCGTCGCCTCATTCGATCTTGATCGTCAAACGCTCGTAGAAAAGCTGGCTAACGCCGGGTTTGAGTACCTACCGGACGTTGGACAATTTCGTTAACGGTGATGTCGCACCACGTGTCGATTGACTCATAACAGTGTGCTGTATTCCATCCCTTTTAGCGATGGCACTTCCGGCTCATAAAAAAACCGCCTGATACGTTACTTAAGCATCAGGCGGAGCCTCCCCCCCATCTTGTGATAGGTAGATAATGCACAGTTTATCATTCTACGGATTACCCCTGTGCTTAAGCTGATTGTGTCTCTTTCTTTCTCAATAAACATTGATACGTGTCATAACATGTTACATCGACTCAGCTTTTTATATTAGTGACTTAGCTATCAGTATCAACGTTCGTGGGCATCACAGCTCGCCCCCGCGATTCACTCAATTCTTCTTTAACCATAAAAAAAAGTCCTGCCAAATAGGCAGGACTTTCATCGCTTTTATGAACTCATCAGCATTAACCAAGCTGCTTACGCGCATTTTGGAACATCCGCATCCACGCACTGTTCTCGCCCCACTCATCTGGGTGCCAAGAGTTCGCAACCGTACGGAATACACGTTCTGGGTGCGGCATCATGATGGTGACACGACCATCGCCTGTCGTTAGACCAGTAATCGCGTTGGGTGAGCCATTCGGGTTATTCGGGTATTGCTGCGTTGTATTACCCAAGTTATCAACGAAACGCAACGCCACAGTTCCTGATTGCTCAATCGCTTGTAGGTGGTCCGTATCACGTACCTCGACACGACCCTCACCGTGAGATACGGCGATTGGCATACGTGAACCGGCCATGCCATCAAGGAAGACAGAGTCCGACTTTTGCACTTCAACCAATGAAAAACGTGCTTCAAAACGCTCAGATTCATTGCGCACAAAGCGGGGCCACAAGTCCGCACCTGGAATCAAATCTTTGAGGTTAGACAGCATTTGACAGCCGTTACACACCCCTAGAGAAATGGTGTCATCACGTCCGAAGAAGCCTTCGAACTGTTCACGTGCTTGCGCGTTAAACAACACCGATTTCGCCCAGCCTTCACCCGCGCCTAACACGTCACCATAAGAGAAACCACCACACGCGACTAAGCCTTGGTATTCATCGAGTACCGCACGACCTGTCAAAATGTCGCTCATGTGGATATCTTGCGCGTCAAAGCCTGCGCGATCGAACGCTGCAGCCATTTCAACATGTGAGTTAACCCCTTGCTCACGTAATACGGCCATACGCGGTTTCGCGCCTTTGGCGATATAAGGCGCGGCAATGTCTTGTTTAACATCAAATGACAATGAGACGTTTAGCCCCGGGTCACTGTTGTCTTGCTTCGCGTCAAACTCTTGTTTGGCACACGCTGGGTTGTCACGCAGAGCTTGCATCTCGTAAGTGGTTTCCCCCCAAATAGTACGTAGCTCCGTACGAGAGCGTTCAACTATCACGTTGCTGCCTTGAGTAATCACGAATTCATCGGATGGATTCACCGTACCGATAACATGCGAGCACGCACTCAAACCATGTTGTGCTAAGGTCGCTTTCACTGCCTCAACGTCACAATCAAGTACTTGAATAACCGCGCCGAGCTCTTCGTTAAAGAGCGCAGCTAACGTATCATCGCCAAGCTCGGCAATATCAGCAGTAATACCACAGTGACCCGCAAACGCCATTTCTGCCAATGTCACAAACAAGCCGCCATCACCTTTATCATGATAAGCGATTACGCGATCATGCATGACAAGCTCTTGCATCGCATCGAAGAAACCTTTCAATTGCTCGGCACTGTCTACATCAGCAGGCTTATCACCTAGCTGTTTGTACACTTGCGCTAATGCTGTCGCACCAAGGCGGTTTTTACCGTTACCCAAATCGATAGTAATAAGCTGTGAAGCGCCTTTATCCGTACGCAGCTGAGGCGTCACCGTTTGACGAACATCTTCTACCCGAGCAAAAGCCGTCATCACAAGCGATAGTGGCGATGTTACTTCTTTTTGCTCGCCGTTTTCTTCCCATTTGGTCTTCATCGACATTGAGTCTTTTCCGACTGGGATAGTCAAACCAAGCGCTGGACATAACTCTTCACCGACCGCTTTCACCGCTTCATATAATCCTGCATCTTCACCTGGATGGCCTGCGGGAGACATCCAGTTCGCGGACAATTTGATACGCTTAATATCACCAATCGCCGTTGCCGCAATGTTAGTCAAAGACTCACCAACTGCTAAGCGCGCCGAAGCACCAAAATCAAGCAGTGCAACCGGTGTGCGCTCGCCCATCGACATTGCTTCACCATGGTAGGTATCGTAGCTACCGGCGGTCACCGCGCAGTTTGCAACAGGAACCTGCCACGGACCAACCATCTGGTCACGCGCGACCAAACCAGTGACAGAGCGATCGCCAATCGTAATCAAGAAGGTTTTTTCAGCGACTGCCGGCAAACGTAAGACGCGATTAATAGCATCATTGATTTCAATACCGGCACGATTAATCGCTGGGCTATCGGCTTTCAATGTTTTCGCATCGCGCGACATTTTCGGCGCTTTACCCAGCAGGATTTCCATCGGCATATCGATTGGCGTGTTATCAAAATGCGAGTCTTGCAAGGTAAGGTGGCGCTCCTCTGTTGCTTCGCCCACGACCGCGTAAGGCGCTCGTTCACGCTGACAAATCGCATCAAAACACGCCATATGCTCTGGCGCAACGGCCATCACATAACGTTCTTGCGATTCATTACACCAAATTTCCAGCGGAGTCATACCCGGTTCATCATTGGGTACATCACGTAATTGGAAACGGCCGCCGCGATTACCATCATCAACCAATTCAGGGAGCGCGTTAGAAATACCGCCCGCACCGACATCGTGAATAAAGGCGATTGGGTTGTCATCGCCCATTTGCCAGCAGCGGTCGATCACTTCCTGACAGCGACGCTCCATTTCTGGGTTTTCACGCTGTACTGAAGCAAAATCAAGATCTTCTGCTGATTGGCCGGATGCCATCGATGAAGCCGCGCCACCGCCCAAACCAATGTTCATGGCCGGGCCGCCCAGTACAATCAGTTTCGCTCCGACGGGAATTTCTTTTTTCTGGACATGGTTGTCACGAATATTGCCCATACCACCAGCAATCATGATTGGCTTATGGTAACCACGGATTTCTTCGCCAGCATGCGATGTTACTTTCTCTTCATAAGTACGAAAGTAACCTAATAAATTAGGACGTCCAAATTCGTTGTTAAATGCGGCGCCACCTAACGGGCCTTCCAGCATGATATCTAACGCGTTAACAATACGGCCTGGTTTGCCAAAATCGGTTTCCCATGGCTGCTCAAAATTAGGAATACGTAAGTTAGACACGGTAAAGCCAACTAAACCGGCTTTCGGCTTACCGCCAATCCCTGTCGCGCCTTCATCACGAATTTCACCGCCGGAACCAGTTGATGCTCCCGGCCATGGTGAAATGGCCGTTGGGTGGTTATGGGTTTCCACCTTCATTAAGATGTGCGCATCTTCATGGGTGTAACCATATTGACCCGTTTTAGAGTCGGCAAAAAAACGCCCGACTTTCGAGCCTTCCATTACCGCCGCATTATCTTTATACGCTGAAAGCACGTAATCTGGATGCATCTCCATGGTGTTTTTAATCATTTTGAACAAGGATTTATCTTGTTTCTCACCATCAATTGTCCAATCTGCATTAAAGATTTTATGACGGCAATGCTCAGAGTTCGCCTGAGCAAACATCATTAACTCAATATCATTCGGGTTACGCTCTAGCTTAGTAAAGCTATCAACTAGGTAGTCGATTTCATCGTCGGCAAGCGCCAAACCAAGGGAAACGTTGGCTTTTTCAAGTGCAGCACGCCCACCATTTAAGATATCAACAACGGTCATTGGCGACGGCTCAGCGTGACCGAATAATGCCTCGGCTTGAGACCATTCAGTAAACACGACTTCCATCATACGGTCATGCAGCAAGCCTTTTAGCGTCAGTAACTGCTCGGCAGATAATTCAGTTTCACACGTCACATAGTAAGCCGTACCGCGTTCTAAGCGCTCAACCGCACTTAACCCACAGTTCTGAGCAATATCCGTCGCTTTTGAAGACCAAGGGGAGATAGTACCAGGACGCGGCGTGACAAGAAGACGTAAGCCTTGTGGTTCATGCTCTTGAATCGTTGGACCGTAGGTAAGCAGTTTGGCTAGTTTTTCAATGTCTTGCTCATCAAGCTCAACACTAAGCTCAGCAAAGTGCATAAACTCAGCATAGATATCAGTTACCGGGAGATGTTGTTCACGACAAGTTTCAAGTAACTTTTGTACACGAAACTCAGAAAGAGCTGGGGAACCACGCAAAATTCTCATGTGCTTAGGTCTCTATTGACTAGTG
>JBQGON010000034.1:0-2964 GCA_052087065.1 Vibrio sp.
CCCTCTTGGCGTCCATCTTGAGTTGCAACCAACAAACTGCCCGGCGAACGAGGTGATGACCCCCAAGTGTTTAAAACAGTACATAGCCATACGGGCACGGATTCCGCCCAATCGATGGCTTTTTGCAGCACTCGAGCATCAAGAGGTTGCAAAAGATGAGACATAGGATAGCTCCTGAATTCATCAGCAAGATAGAAAATCTCACTTAATAAGATGAAACTGGCCCGACAGAACGTCGGGCCGTATTACTTAGGCGTTTAATGCCGCTTTGACATCGTCTGGTGTCATTGGGATCTTACGCAGACGTACACCCACAGCATTGTAGATAGCGTTAGCTATGGCTGGGGCTACAGGCGTAACCGCCGGTTCACCTAAACCTGCAGGTGCGTAGTCGTTTTTGACAAACTCGACCGTCAACTCTGGGGCTTGGCTAATACGTAACGGAGTATAAGTATCAAAGTTCGAATCTTTGAACTTACCGTCGACCAGCTTAGTGCCTTCATACAGCGCCATGGATAGCCCCCATAGTGCCGCGCCTTGGCATTGTGCTTGCGCACCGTTAGGGTCAACGATGATGCCAGCATCGATAGCGACATGCATTTTTTCAACATGTACCAAACCGGTGTCACGCTCAACCTTCACTTGCACTGCAACGGCGACCCAAGTTGGCATATCACGTTCTTGACCAAAGGTAGAGGCGATACCGATACCACTATCTTTTGGCAATGTTTTCCCATAGCCAATCATGTCTGCCGCTTTTTTCAATACTGCCGCCTGACGACTGGCACCACCAGAAGCAATCGGCCCCGATCCGGCATTACGGCCTTGCGCTTTTAAGTGCTCAAGACGAAATGCGAGTGGATCAGCCCCCGCATAGTGCGCGGCTTCATCCATAAAACTTTCAACAGCAAAGCCAGTCCAGCCAGGAGCCACAGAGCGTAGCCAGCCGGGACGGAAAGTCGCATTCGCTAAATCGTTGGAAACCGCTCGCACTTTTTGTGCACCGACGGTGTACCAATGGTCGGCTCCCGCAATAGAGAATGGGTCATAGGGCTCGCCATTGGTGCCTTTGGGCATAAATGAAGGCACCATCGCTTGGGTTGGCCAACCCGCTGTCGCGTGGTGTTCCATCGCGATAACCTGTTTGTCGTTATCAAACGCCATTTTCAGTTGTTGTAGTGAGGCTGAGCGTGGGCTATCAAACTGTAAGTCTTGCTCGCGAGTGAACACGAGTTTCACGGGTTTCCCACCAATCGCTTGTGATGCCAGTGCGGCTGGAACAGTGTAGTCACCATTGAGACGACGGCCGAAACCCCCACCGAGCATGTACGCACGGATCATGACTTGCTCTTCGGGGACTTTTAGTGCCGATGCCAATACTGGCAACGTCAGTGATTGCCATTGGCAGCCTGAATGTATTTCCCACACGCCATCTTCGTTTTTGAATACCGTTGCATTCAACGGTTCCATCTGCGCATGCAGCACCGTGTCAGTAATGTATTCATGTTCGATAGTTGACGCGGCTTTGTTAAATACTGGGGCGGTGTTGGTATCCCCCGTATCCAAAATAGCACCTTTGTCTGTGTCTTCTAGCAGTTCACGACCGTGGCTGATGATATCGCCTTCAGACACTTTCGCGGCATCTCCTGCTTGCCATTTTACCTTGACCAGCTCAGAGGCTTTTTTCGCGGCATAGAAGCTACTGGCTAATACGATTACCCATCCGGGAACCGTGTTGCTTGGATCGTCCAAGGTCAGTACTTTCTGGAAGCCTTTTACTGATTGCGCTGCGCTATCATCCACCGATAAGACTTTTGAACCATAACGAGTAGGTGGGAGAATAGGAGACGCGTACACCATGCCCTCGATATTGGCATCAATACCAAATATCGTTTGGCCAGTAGTTTTGTTGTGAATATCTAAACTACGGACTTGTTGCCCAATCAAGGTCATATCTTGATTGGGTTTGAGCTTAAGTTTTTTCAATTCATCTTCGCTGAATTGGCGATTCACACCGTTGGCAACGAGTTCACCGT
This sequence comes from Vibrio sp., assembly GCA_052087065.1. Lineage (GTDB taxonomy): Bacteria > Pseudomonadota > Gammaproteobacteria > Enterobacterales > Vibrionaceae > Vibrio. Next base: position 2,037 of record JBQGON010000034.1, read on the forward strand.
AGCTGATCGATTTTTTACCGCAGATGATTTTACCTTTGCTGGCATGGCATAAACGCTTAGGTACACCCCACAATTTCGCCGCCGCTTCAATCAACGCGGTGCGACCAGCAGCCCCTGCTTTACGATAGACTGGCCAGCTTTGTGATATAGACCAACTACCACCAGTGACCATGAGGCCCCACTTTTTATCGCTATCGACGTGGATGATTTCTACATCATCCCAATCTGCCTCTAATTCGTCCGCCAAAATACGAGCGATAGACGTGCCGACGTGTTGACCCATCTCGGCACGGACAATATTCACTTTGATTTTGCCATCACTACCGATGGAGTACCACAGAGAAGGCTCATACACAGAAGAGGCATCAGGTAATGGCTTGCCGTCAGCGGTCGCTGGATCCATGGCGGCAAATGCCGCGCTTGGAAAGCCGAAGCTGACCCCAGCCGCCGTCATCGCGACTAAAAAGCCACGACGAGTCATACCGGTGCCATTATCTTTCTTAGGCAGTCTGCTCATCTTTGCCTCCCTGTTCCATACTCATGGTATTCGCGGCTTCACGTACCGCTTCACGAATACGTACATAGGTCATACAGCGGCACAAGTTACCACTCATGACGGCATCGATATCATCATCGCTTGGATTTGGGATGTCTTTCAGTAGCGCTACGGCTTGCATGATTTGACCCGATTGGCAGTAACCACATTGCGGCACTTGATGTTTTTGCCAAACGACTTGCACTGGGTGAGCGCCCTCTGCAGACAGTCCCTCAATAGTGGTGATTTCAGCTCCTTCAATGGCTGAAATCGGCGTGGTACAAGAGCGGGTAGCTCGGCCACCCACATGCACAGTACATGCGCCACAAGTCCCGATACCACAACCAAACTTAGTGCCAGTCATGTTCAGTTCGTCACGGATCACCCACAGCA
>JBQGON010000034.1:2974-26477 GCA_052087065.1 Vibrio sp.
AGGCTTGCCGTTTAAAATAAATTTAGTCATGTTACTCACTTCTCCCGTGATTATTGCTCAAAACGGGGTTGACGACGGATCTCACCCACATGCTTTTCTAGGTTTGGCCAAGGTTTTTCACCGGCAGTCTCACGTAAATACGCAGCTACGGCGGTGATATCTTTATCGCTCAGCGCATCACGGAAGCCTGGCATAACGACGCCTTTGATCCCTTGATCGGCGCGGAAACCATCCAAAATAACGTTAATCAGGTTGGTGGGTTCATCTAAATGCACCGCGGAACCTAAGGTTAACAATGGGCGGCCTTTCACCAATTTTTGCTCGCTGTAATGGCAAGATTGGCAAGATGCTGCGTATAAACGCGCCCCTTCATGGATGCGAAGATCCGGTAATTGTTGTGCTTCAATGGCTTTTTTCAACGCTGGGCTTTGAGCCGGATCGTCGTTCGCGTTACCCGCTTTATCAGCAAAGTAAGTAGCAATAGCTTGAATGTCGTCTTTAGATAGCGCGGCTAAACCATCATGGACTACGGGCGCCATTGGGCCACCAGCGCTGCCATGGAATGGTGAATTCCCCGTGCTTAGATATTCGAAGAAATCTTGTTGACGCCATTTGAGTGGTGAAGTACTTGATGTGGTCAACGAAGGTGCAATCCAGCCATCGATAGCTGCACCACTATACATCTCATCACGCTTTTCACCGCCCAAAATGTTACGTGGGGTGTGGCAGGCGCCACAGTGAGCAATCCCTTCAGCAAGGTAGGCTCCGCGGTTCCATTCGGCTGACTTGTTATTGTTAGGCTCAAAATGACTGGTATCAGCAAACAACAGCTTCCAACCCGCTTGCAGGAAGCGAATATTCAGTGGGAACGGGATACCATTCTCTTTTTTGGCTTGCTGCACTGGCTCAACTGACGTCATGATATAAGCGTAAACTGCTTTGATATCGTCATCGGTCATCTTGTTAAAGTGCTCATACGGAAACGCGGGTAACAAATGGCTACCATCGCGGCTCACGCCAGTACGCATTGCTCGAATAAAGGCTTCTTCTGACCAGTGACCAATCCCTGTTTTAGGATCTGGAGTGATGTTACTGGAATAGATCGTTCCGAAGCCAGAATGCATCTCATAGTTGCCCGCGAAAGGTTTGCCTCCTCGCGCAGTGTGACAAGTACTACAGTAACCTGCCGCTGCTAAAACCTTACCTTTTCCAATCATCTCTGATGAAAACTTTTCCTTGGCTGGTGGCGTTATCGGAGCGATCGAAGGGTGCCAAGCATAGATGCCAAAGCCTACCAATACGACGACTGCTGCGAAAAGCACGCTGTATAAAACGCGTCTCATATCACATTGCCTCATGTATTTATTACGTTATTTTTATTTGACGGAGGGGGGGATTCCACCGTCCTTGATGAACAGTCGCTTAATTATAGAAGCTCTGAACAAGCTGTGGAATGTTACTTATGTTAACGGCTTCGCACTTTATCGTTAACATGTCGGTAGTGTACCTAGAATAGTGTTGATAGTGAAGAACTTATGAATCGAGCGGGCGAGGGAAATCATTTTTAATCTATATTTTTAACAAAAGCGTTTTGTCTAGTCTAAACTTATCAAAATGCCATTAGACTATGACGAGGTTAACTCTAATGACTCTTACTAAAAAACTACTCATAATTAGTGGTTTAATTGTTGCCGCACTTGCGTTTATTCAGGCCAGTATTTCGGCCTATTCCATAAGAAGTCATATACTCACTAGTATCACTTCTTCGAATATGCTTTATGGAGAAAGCGGGTCTAGAACAATAAGTGAATGGATTAATGAAAAGAAAAACATGGTGTCTGCATTTGCAGATGCGTTGAAAAGAACGGATACCTCCGAGAGAATAACCAGCGAGATTAAAACGATTGATATGGCTGGTGGTTTTGGTTCGGTGCTCTTTGGCACGATTGATGGTGATACCTATCGGGCGAAAGGCATTAATACTAAGGCGGGGTATGACCCTAGAGTTCGACCGTGGTATAAAAATGCGATTAATGGTACAGAGGTGTATCTGAGTGAGCCTTACGTGGGGGCATCCAGTGGCATGCTGATTACCACTGTTTCAAAAAAAGTGGTGGTTGATGGTAAGCAACGAGGAGTCGCAATGGCGACTTTACCGCTTGATAAAATAAAAGACGATATCCTCTCAATCAAAGTGCCAGGACAAGGGCAGGCTTTTTTACTCTCTTCGAGTGGCACCATCATTGCTCATCCAAATGCGGATCTAGCGAACCAGCCGTTACTTAAACTGACTAAAGACATTACGTCGAGTGAGTTAATAAAGAACGCCAATAAAAGCCAGTTGCTCGATATAAACATCAATGGCACTGAGTATCTTTTAACCGTCTCTAGCGTTAAAGGAACGAATTGGTATTTGGTGTTAATGAGTCAAAAGGACGTGTTACTTGAACCAATGAAAGAGCAATTGATGTATCAGGTGATCACCGCCGTCTTCATGTTCATATTGTCCATTTTTATCCTTGGAGCCGCGCTTCGCTATATGCTTTCCGATCTCTTTTCCGTTTCGGCAGCACTGCACGGTATCGCGAAAGGTGAGGGCGATCTAACGGTACATATTGATACGAAGAGTAATGACGAAGTCGGTGAGTTGGCAAAAAGCTTTAATCTGTTTGTTGAAAAGCTACATGACATTATATCTACCGTTAGTCATATATCACATAAAGTACTCGAACAGTCTGAGTTGAGTGCCAAAGCATCAGGTGAAAGGCAAGCAAGTATCACTAACCAACAGAGTGAAATTACCATGGTTGCCACCGCAATGACGGAAATGGCGACCACAACGGGCGAGATCGCTAATATTGCAGAAGAAACGTCTCAAAGCGCGACAGATACGGTCGAGATCAGTAATAAAGGTAACCGTCTTTCACAAAAAAGTGAGAACTCAATTCACAAACTGTCTGAAGAGGTAAAAAGTGCTAGTGAGGTGATCGAAAATCTGAGTCAGCAAGGTGAGAAAATTACCATGATTGCTTCCTCAATTAACGATATTGCTGAACAAACCAATTTGTTAGCGCTTAATGCTGCTATAGAAGCGGCTCGGGCGGGAGAACAAGGGCGTGGTTTTGCTGTTGTTGCTGATGAAGTTCGCTCACTTTCTCAACGAACTCGAACGTCAACAGAAGAGATCAGCCAAATGATCAGTACGCTGCAAAAAACAACGTCTGAGGCGGTTGAAGTCATGAACCAGTGTCATCAATTGGCGATTCAAAGCGTTGATGACACCAGTAATGCGGCAGTAAGCTTTAAAGAAATTAAAGAGTCAACCGAGTCTATTAATAACATGGCTACCCAGATCGCGACTGCAGCAGAAGAACAAGCCGTTGTAAGTAAAGAGATTAACGCGAATACTGAGTCCATCAAGGTGATCTCTGATCGCCTCAGTGAAGATTCTGAAGAAGGCGCGCTACAAGCTCAGCAACTCAATGACATGTCCGAAAACCTCATTGCTCAAGTAGAAAAATTTAAGATTAGGGCATAGCGTTGTTCGGCTAACTTGATGGCTAGCCGATGAGAGAGATGGATATGAGAGTCATTGATGAGCGCTCCAGGTCATCGAGCACCGAACTCACGTTGCGTGAGCGGGGCAAATTGGAGTGAATCACTAACCATATGGGCTGGTCACAACCCATATGGTTTTTTTTCGCTATAATACGGGGGCTAATAATCGCGATAGCTTAACCCCTACCCACCACCAAAGTGGGCGCTGTCTCAATGTTTGTGGCTCAATGACTTTGGCATCATCGAAGTCTTGCTCAAACATTGTTTGAACTTGTTGTGCGAAGTGCTTATCGGCCATGACCATCGATATTTCGAAGTTAAGACGAAATGAGCGATTATCAAAGTTATGCGTTCCAACACTTGAGGTATGATCGTCAACTAACATGGCCTTTTGGTGAATAAAGCCGGGTTTATATGCGAAAAAGCGAATATTTAACTCAAGTAACTGTTCGATATAGTGAAACGAAGCCAAATAAACCGGGAGGCTATCTGGGTTGCCCGTTGTGATGATTCGCACATCAACGCCACGTAAGGCTGCCAGTTGCAGCGCTTTCATCACCGCTTCATCTGGAATGAAGTAGGGCGAAGAAATCCACACTCGATGTTTGGCACTGTTGATGGCGGTAACAAAGAACAAGCTGGCATTTTCCAATGATCCGGTTGGCGCAGTGGGAAACGTCATCACTTGCTGGTTACGTTGAGGTGCAGGAACTGGTGTCCAGTTGACGGAGGGGATTTTACGTGTAGCCCAATACCAATCGGCTAATAAAGTGAGCTGTACCTGTAATACGGCAGGCCCCTCGATTTTCACATGAGTATCTCGCCACGGGCTTAACTTAGGATCGCGCCCCATATATTCGTCGCCAATATTATGACCGCCCACCCAAGCTGCATGCCCATCGACAACCATCATTTTTCTGTGATTACGAAAATTCAATTGCAAGCGGTTGAACCAACCTTGATTGGGTTTGAATGAGCTGACTTCTATCCCAGATGAACGCATTTCTTCTATGTAACTATCTGATAAACCTTGACTACCGACTTCATCAAATAACACCGTTACTTTAACGCCTGCTTGGGCTCGTTCTGAAAGAGCTTGTTTAATTTGTTGTCCTAATTGGTCATCACGAATCATATAAAACTGAAAAAGGATGTATTGTTTGGCTTGCGCGATACCATCAAGAATACTGTCAAATGTAGCGGTGCCATTAATGAGTAACTTTACGGAATTATGAGTCACGAGAGAATGCACTGAAATATCTTGTATGGCTCGAAACCATGTCGGGCATTCATTCTGTGAGAGCTTCCATGGGGTAATTTTCTCGGCGCAATCTGCCATTAACGTATTTATTTCTTCCGCTTTTTGCTTAAAGGCTTCAGCTCGACCTTGGAAACGATTGCGACCAAAAACAGCATACAAAGGCACGGCAATAAAAGGAATACTAAGAAGAGAAACGACCCAAGCTACCGCACCGGTCGGTGTCCGTGCTGTCATGGCGGCATGTAAGGCGGTAGCAACGCCAAGCGTATAGAAAACGGGCACAATTATTTCAATCATTATTTAACATCCATCTGTGTTTTGATGTGGTTCATTAAATTCCACTCTCCTGTTGGGGCTCGTTGGCAACAGTCTGTCGATAAGACCGAGCGAGACTAAACACTACCACTGTTATTCCGGTTGTCCTAGGCTCTGATTTTTGAGTAGAACTGACTTTATGCGGCTTAAACAAACTCATTATTCCTAAATTATGCACATAGATATGCTTAGGTATTGTCATGCTTAATGCAGGTACTTGTTAAAGATAGACAAGGAAATTTTATATTTTTTAGCAGGTTACAAATACAGATATAAGACGTCAGGATATCGAGTCGAGATCTTAGTTTTAGATGTCACTTAAGAAAATAAGGCTTGCTCAACTTATCAATGTATGTGGCGGAACATTTATCCTGTTGATTTATATAAATACTATATTTTGGTGTGATTACTGATGGTTATTATAAGGTTATATCGCTAAGTAAATAAATTCTCAGAGATAAAACGAAACTATAAATATTGGGGTTTTGTTTTATTGTTATAAGTATCAAATTATCTTGTTCAATGTATTTATAAATTTATTTTTAAAGTTAATGCCAATGAGGTATCTCAGGCAAATAGAATAACGCACATGACTTAAGTTTAATTTCATTTTAAACATATAGTTAGTGTTAATTATTTGGTGAAGGATACGCTCGGCAGTGTTTTCTTTTATGAAGGTGTTATGAATTTACCATGAAGAAAAATAGTAATTAACGGATGGTTTTTATTTGATAAGTTTTATTTTTATTTAGATATAAAATTAATGGTTTATCATGATAGGTGTATTAGTTGTTATGTTGTTTTTTTCGATATAAATACCAATTTAATAATTAATCATATAAAAAAAAGCCCAGTTTTGACAGGGCGTCATTCCATCACTAAAGGTTAATGTGTCCGTGCTTAATTGGTTCTTTAATTCGGTTTTTTACTTTTACCTTTAATTTATCACTCTGAATTGTGGTCAATGAAAAATGCACGGTCTCATCTTTGAGCTTGGCTTGTGGTTGCTGAGTTAGGAGGTGAATGAACACTTATTTTTATGGGAAGAAAAATCATATTAAACAATAAAAATAAGTACCTTAAAGTTAAAAGGAGCAACACATGAGAAAGCAGCAAGTTTTAACAAACGTCAGTTGTAAAAGAAACAAACTTAGTCTTGGCATTAGTCTGGCTTTAGCGGTCTTATCTGGCTCTGCATATGCAGAATGTACTTATGAAGTGCAAAGTGATTGGGGAAGTGGTTTCGTTGTTAACGTGACAGTTAAAAATGACACCTCAAGCGCGGTATCAGCATGGAATGTGGGGTGGCAGTACAGCAACGATGCGAAAATTACCAATTCATGGAATACGGTGCTATCGGGGGATAATCCTTATACCGCCAATAATACTGCTGGGAATGGTAATTTACAGCCAGGTTCAAGCACCTCGTTTGGCTTCCAAGGTACTGGTGCCTCAGAAGTTCCCGCTTTAACCGGCTCTCTGTGTGACACGAACGGCGATGGCGGCGGCGGTGATAGTGGTGGTGGTGATAATGGCGGTGGTGGTGACGATAACGCCGAAGGAAACCAAGTTGTGTTCAGAGTGAATAGCGATGGCCGCATTACAAAAGATGATGTTGTTAAACCCGTTCATTGTGGATCATGGTTTGGCTTGGAAGGCCGTCATGAGCAGCCAAACGACTCCGTTAACCCAAGTGGCGCACCGATGGAGCTTTACATGGGGAACACATTCTGGGCCAACAACAGTCAGGGTACCGGTCGGACAATTCAACAAACCATGGATGAAATCAAAGCCAAAGGTATTAACCTAGTTCGTCTACCGATTGCCCCACAAACTCTGGATCCGGACGATCCTCAAGGTCAACCTCGTGTCTTTAAAAACCACCCATCTGTACGTGCTACCAGTGCGCGTCAGGCACTTGAAGACTTCATTAAACTTGCTGACAAAAATGATATCGATATCTTGCTAGATATTCACTCATGCTCAAATTATCTTGGCTGGCGTGCCGGACGTTTGGATGCCACACCACCTTACGCGGATGCTAATCGTGATAACTACATCTACAAACGTGAAGACTACTCATGTGGTACTGATGTAGGCCCTGGTGTTAATGTTCAGGAATACAACGAACAGAAATGGCTGGACGATCTTCGTCAATTGGCACGTTTCGCGGACGAGTTGAAAGTGAATAACATCCTCGGGATTGATATTTTCAACGAACCTTGGGATTACACTTGGACAGATTGGAAAACGTTGGCTGAACACGCTTATGAAGCCATTAACGAAGAAAACGAAAATGTCTTGGTTTGGGTTGAAGGGATCAGCGGCGGAACGTCAGATGGCGTATCAAGTCCTCATGGTGATGAAGCAACCAATCCAAACTGGGGGGAAAACTTCTTCTCTATGGCCACCGATCCACTGAATATTCCAAAAGATCGTTTAGTGCTTTCACCTCATGCTTATGGACCTTCTGTTTCTGTTCAGAAACAGTTCATGGATCCAGCGCAACCAGAGTGTGCTGGCTTGTCTGAAGAAGAAGCGGCCGAAGCAAAATGTAACATTGTGATTAACCCAGAACTACTTAGAACAGGTTGGGAAGAACACTTTGGTTACCTCAAAGATGAAGGCTATGCGGTTGTGATCGGTGAGTTTGGTGGTCACTATGACTGGCCAGAATCTGGCGCTGTCCGTATTCAAGACTTGTGGGGTTACCTCCCTCGTTCTGATTATGATAAAAAATGGCAAAATAGCTTTGTTGATTACATGTCAGACAAAGACATTGAAGGGTGTTACTGGAGTATCAACCCAGAATCAGATGATACCGGTGGTTTGTATAGTCACGCCTATGATGCCCGTACCAATACTTCAGGCTGGGGTGAATGGACTGGTTTTGAAACTGAGAAATGGGAGATGTTACAACGGTTGTGGGATGCAAACCCAGCTGTAGTCAAATAACGGTTAATTGTTAACTGTTCATAATAGTGGAGGTCGTTCAATTAGAACGCCTTCACTATTTTATTTTTGGTAATGCCTATACCGCAATGATGTTATTACGGCCCTCCGAAGCATTACGCCTATTGATGACCCTACCAAGTTTCCCCCTCTTATTCTGTCGCCTCTAGGTGATCGCCATAGTGATTTTGATATTCATTAATGCAATAAGTTGAGTACTGTCGACAAATTAGCTATTGCGATATCGACACCTAACTTCGCGTTATGCCATGCTGAGTTCGGAATGGATACTGAAGCGATTGAATGGGGAATCTAGTGTCTTATTTATCAAAACGTTTGAGTTACTTTATTGCAATAGGCTTATCGAGCCATATTGGTTTATGTGTGGCTGCAAATGCAAATCACCAAGGTGAAATGACTATGGATAATCAATATCAACAACGTGCCAAAGAACTGTTGGCCGAGATGTCACTGAGTGAAAAACTGGACTTACTCGCAGGTCCGGGGATGGATCTCTCGAATTATTCCGGTAATAGAGCCATCAATTTAGATTCTAACCTTGCGGTTGACGGTGTGGCGGGGTATATCAACGGGGTGAAAAATGACAAAGTTGATATTCCGGCGATCAAGCTGGCGGATGGTCCGGCTGGATTGCGCATATCAGCAACACGAGAAGGCACCGATGAGACCTTTTATGCGACTAGCTGGCCCATTGGGTCATTATTAGCATCCAGTTGGGATACAGAGTTAGTCGAAAAAGTGGGCCAAGCGGCTGGCGATGAAGTAAAACGCTACGGTGTGGATTTTTTACTGGCTCCTGGGATGAATATTCAGCGTAACCCACTGGCGGGACGAAACTTTGAATATTACTCCGAAGATCCTGTTGTTTCCGGAGAGATGGCCGCCGCGATGGTTAAGGGCATTCAGTCGAACGGTGTTGGTGCAACCATCAAGCATTTTGTTGCCAATAACGCAGAAACCAACCGGTTTTTCAGTGATTCACAAGTATCTCCTCGTGCGCTGCGAGAAATATATCTACGTGGTTTTCAAATTGCGGTGAGAAAAGCTCAGCCTTGGGCCGTCATGACGTCATATAACAAACTTAATGGTGCTTATACCGGTCATCGTCACGATTTATTAACGGATGTGCTTCGTGGTGAGTGGGGCTTTAAAGGCCTTGTCATGTCCGATTGGCTTGCAAGTAACGTCAGCGGTTTAGCAACGGATTTCTCACATAATGCGACTGATCCTGATCATCACTCAGCGGCGCAGCAAATTAAAGCGGGCAATGATTTGATTGAGCCCGGCGACTTAAAAGCGGATTTACAAGCCTCTGTGGATAATGGTGAGTTAGATCAAGCCGATATTGATCGCAGTGCATTAGCCATTCTCACGCAGATCCAGAAAACGCCTTCGTTTAAGCATTTGCCTTATCACAATGATCCAGATTTACACGCTCATGGGCGACTGGCTCGCCAAGCGGCGGCCGAAAGTATGGTATTACTTAAAAATTCTGAGCAGGCGTTGCCGTATCAAGCCAACACCAAACTCGCCTCGTTTGGAACCGTGCAAATTAACACCCTTAAAGGCGGTACGGGCAGTGGAGAAGTGAATTCCGAAAAAGCGACGACGATTGCGCAAGGATTGGCTGATACCTTCCAGCTGAATGACTCAGTGATAAAATATTACCATGAGTATTGGCAAGACAATCAATACGAGAAAAAGGGATTGTTGGGTAAGTATTTATTTGCCGATGAACCTGCGGTTGCTGACAACCCAGAATTACAGTCCTTGATTAGTCACGCGGCTCAACATGATGATTCTGCGGTGATTACCCTAGGTCGTCAAGCTGGGGAAGGCGAAGACCGCACCGCAACACGAGGTGATTACTTGCTCTCTGAGCATGAATTAGCGTTGATTGATGCTGTTTCTGAAGCCTTTCATCAGCAAAATAAAACCGTTATTGTGATCCTGAATGTGAACGGTGTTGTCGACACCCACGAGTGGCAAGATAAAGTCGATGGTATTGTGATGGCTTATATGGGGGGTCAACAAACCGGGTATGCAGTGGCAGATATTTTATCGGGAGCTGTCAATCCGAGCGGCAAACTGGCGCAGACCATTCCAATGCATTATGACGATGTTCCTTCAGCACAAACCTTTCCTGGTCAACAAGATCCGCATAACTCAATAATGACGAATGTTGATTATAACGAGGGGCTCTTGGTTGGTTACCGCTATTACACCACAGAGCAAAAGGCGGTAGCGTATCCGTTTGGTTTTGGTTTATCTTATACTCAGTTTCATTATGACCATGTGAAAATTACTCATAACAGCTTAAATAAGCAAGGTGATAAAGCAGAGATTACCCTTAGCGCGACAATTGAAAATAAGGGAAAATTGGCGGGTAAAGAAGTGGTTGAGTTGTATGTGGCCGCGCCGCAAAAAACGTTAGTAAAACCGGCTTACGAGCTGAAAGCCTTTACCAAAACACCAGAAATTGGCGTAGGTAAGAGCAGTAACGTTACGATGAGCGTAACCCCACAACGCTTGGCAAGTTTTGACCCAGAGCGTAACGTTTGGGTCGTTGCTGCGGGAGACTACCAGTTCTATGTTGCGCCATCCTCGGATGTGTCTGATGTAAAACCGTTGACGGTACACATCGACCATGAGATAGTGGTTGCGCATACCACGGCAGGGGCGTTAGCTAGCGTCGAATAATCAGGTTTTGAGTTTAGTTATTGTTCAAAAAGGGCTACTTTAAGTAGCCCTTTTTATAAACGTGAGGGTTATGTTTTTTTCAAGCAAGAGCATCGCAGTAGCGCTTAGGCAATAAACAGGTGTTTTAAACAAGAACGCTAAGGAGCATTCATTGGATTCATTGACTCAAGTCGTGCTGGGCAGCGCAGTATCTTACGCAGTTTTAGGACAAAAGTTAGGCCGTAAATCGTTATTAGTTGGCGCAGCGTTTGGCACGTTACCGGATCTGGATGTCCTGATTAATTTTGGCGGTGAGGTGGAAAACTTTGTGTATCATCGCAGCTTTAGTCACTCTTTATTGATCCAGCTTTTAGCCAGTCCGTTATTGGCGTGGCTACTCTTGAGAATGAATTGGGCGAAAACGGTATCGATAACCCGTTGGTCGGTCGGTATCTTTTTAATATTGAGCACCCATGCATTACTGGACAGTTTTACCGTCTATGGCACTCAGTTACTGTGGCCACTGTCGACGTATCCTTTTAGCTCTTCGAGTATTTTTATTATTGATCCTCTTTACACCGTGCCGTTACTTGTATCTTGTTTTTTACTTTGTTTTACTCGTATGCGCCCGTACGCCTCTAACATCAATACGACGGCGCTTGTTATTAGCTCGCTCTACTTAGCTTGGGGGCTTGGGGCGAAATGGCTGATTAACGATAAGATTGATAAGGCGTTTGCGGCACACAACATCACGTTTACACGGTTTGTCAGCACGCCCACTCCGCTTAATACGTTGCTGTGGCGGGCCGTCGCAGTTACAGACCAAGGCCACTATGAAATTTATGCGTCGATGTTTGATACGCCCGATGACGTCGATATACAGTTTTATCCAACCGATAATCGCTTGTTAGCACAGCTTAAAGACAGTAACCGAGTTAAGTTATTGCGAGGATTTACTAAGGGGCTTTACGGTGTGTATCAACAAGATAAGCAAATCATTTTTAGTGATTTAAGAATGGGGTTGGAAGGGTATTATACCTTTTCATTTGTGATTGCTGAGCAACACGATCAGCATTTTACCCTTGGCTCATACCAAAAAATTCGCTCCCAATTCCCTCGAGAAAAACTGCAACTGATTTGGGCGCGTATTACCGATCCGAGTGTTGATTTATCAATCGCAGCGCCCAATCATTTCGGTTCACAATAAGCACTGGCGTATTAATGATGCAAACTCAACCCAACGTCCTTCTTGGTGTGATTCTCAATGTGATTGGCTCTGCTTGTTTTGCGTTGATGTTTGCTTATACGCCTTGGTTAAGCGAACTCAATGGCGAAGAAATCTATGGATGGCGTGTCACATTGACGCTGCCATTATTAACCGTTTTTATCGTTATGAATGGGTATTGGCCTCAGGTCGTCGATATATTGACAAGGATTCGTCGTGATCCCTATTTTTTGTTATCGCGGTTGATATCAGCGTTACTAATCGGTATTCAAATTTGGCTGTTTTTATGGGGGCCGGTTAATGATTACGCACTGGCGGTGTCATTAGGGTATTTTATTATGCCGATGACGGTGGTGTTGGTCGGGCAGTTTGCCTTCAAAGATCGGATGTCTCGCTTTCAGAAGTTGGCCTGCTTACTGGCTTTAGCTGGTGTGATCAATCAATTAGCGATATCGCAAACCCTCAGTTGGCCAACATTGGTGGTGTGTTTAGGGTATCCTCTTTATTTTTGGATTCGAGTTAAAACCCATACTAATCATATTGGTGGTATGTGGTTTGATACCATGCTGAGTCTCCCTGTGAGTGTGTTTTTTATTGTACAAGGTGGTGATGTGATACACACATTTACCACGCATGTGGATTTAATATGGCTGGTCTTTGGCTTAGGCGCGATTAGTACCTTAGCGCTTGCGTTTCAGTCTTTATCCGCCCCTCATCTTAATCTCAGTTTATTTGGCTTACTGGTGTATGTTGAGCCGTTTTTATTAACGTGGGTGGCGATATTACTCGGCGAAACCATTGCTCCAAGTGAGTGGCCGACTTACATTGCTATATTCTCAGCCGTGTTTGTTTTACTGATTGAAGGCATACTCAGGATGAGGCGTCCAAGAGATAGCTAGCTCATGCGCTCGTTAACTTGACTCACTTTGCGCATAAACCACCAAGCGTAAATGGCGCTCGGCATCGATGGTTAATGAGGTGTGGTCAAACGTGACAATTTCACCATTAACTTGTAGCTCGCGAATGCCAGTACACGGGGCATGAACATCGTGCTGTTGCCACCAAGTATTAAACTCCGGTGAGACTTTCTGTAATTCATCCACTAACTCGCGGATATCCGTTTCCTGATTAGCTCGGGCATAGTCGCGACGAAAACTCGACAGTATGCGAGGTGCTTGCTGTTCCCAGCCGACAAACAGTGTACGTAAATCCGGGTCGGTAAATAGCATCCAAAGCAGGTTACGCCGTTCAACTGGGTGTCGTTCGAAATTAAACAGTTGGTTTGCTTTGTCGTTGAAAGCGAGAACATCCCAACGCAGATTGAATACATACGCCGGGTGTTGCGGTATGTCATTCATGAGACGGCGAATGAGCGGAGGAACCACACAAAAGGTTTTCCCAGGTTCCGTCGGTGGGCGTTCATGAGCCAATAGAAATAGGTGGCGACGTTCCGCCGCGTCGAGTTTGAGAACGCTTGCTAGATTATCTAAAAAGGTGGCTGAAACGCCAATATCCCTTCCTTGCTCCAGCCATGTGTACCAAGTTAATCCCACTCCGGCGAGTGCTGCAACTTCTTCGCGGCGCAGTCCAGGCGTTCGTCGCCTGCCACCACTGGGTAGGCCGACATCTATTGGTAAAAGCCGTTCACGGCGTGAACGTAAAAACGTTGCGAGTTCTTCGCGGGTTCGTTGCATGGTGCGCATCATTTACCTTACCGACAATAGTACTATTAGTAATAGTATAAAGTGTTAAATTGTAACAGTCTAACAAAGGCATAGAATGAGGTTTTTATTTCTTTGGAGGCGCACTATGCATGCTCATTCTCGCGTTGTTACTTATTACGGATCTTTAAATTATTCAGCGCCGTGGCGCGGTTTAATGGTGTTATTGCTCGCTGGATTTATGACCATCTTTGACTTGTTTGTGGTGAATGTCGCCATTCCTAATATGCAAACAGGGCTTCAGGCCAACTTCGCTCAAATCGGATGGATTGTGGCAGGTTATGAGTTGGCATTTGGAGTGCTACTTATCACAGGCGGAAGACTTGGTGATATGTATGGCCGTCGGCGTTTGTTTATACTGGGGATGGCTGGTTTCATATTGGCTTCGGTTGGTTGTGGGGTTGCGCCCAATGCCAATATTCTGATTGGCACCCGCGTATTACAAGGATTCGCTGCGGCGCTGTTGTTTCCGCAGGTTTATGCATCGATTCGTGTGAATTTCGCTGGTGATGATAGCCGGCGTGCATTTGGTTTGTTAGGAATGACGCTCGGGTTAGCGGCGATTGCGGCGCAGGTTTTAGGCGGTTGGTTGGTACACAGTAACTGGTTTGGATTAGGCTGGCGAAGCATCTTTTTGATTAATGTGCCTATTGGATTGCTCGCTGTGGTGGCCGCTCGGTGGATTCCAGAAACTCATGCAGAAAAACGGCCACGATTGGATTGGGTCGGCGTATTCATGGTGAGTGTCGGGCTATTACTGCTGTTAGTGCCGCTGATTGAAGGGCCAGAACATCATTGGCCAACTTGGAGCTGGTGGTCGATGGGCAGCGCAGTGCTTATGTTGATACTGTTTTATCGCTACCAAGAACGGGTGAGAAAATTCGGCCAATTACCCTTGGTGAATATGCAGCTGTTATTTCAAAAGCGCTTTGCTCTCGGCGCTGTATTGGTGTTACTGGTGTATTCCACATCCAGCTCATTTTTCTTAAGTTTTGCTTTGCTTGTGCAAACTGGGCTCGGGTTGGATCCATTTATCGCTGGCAGTATTTTTGCTCCATGTAGTGTGGGATTTGTAATTGCCTCATTAACCGCGCCAAAGTTAATGGCTCGGTGGAGTACTCATGCAATTGTTGGTGGGGCGCTGATTTATGCCGTGTCGATCGGTGGGTTAATTCTACAAGTGTATGCCGCGGGCGCCGGTTTAGTCCCTGTTCATCTTATTCCTATTTTGGTCGTGGTGGGGTTTGGTCAAGGCTTAATTATGACACCGTTACTTAATTTAGTATTGAGTTTTGTCAACGAGCAGCACGCTGGAATGGCTTCTGGCATCATCTCAACGGTTCAACAGCTGGGCGCAGCACTAGGCGTCGCGGTGATCGGCATTTTGTTTAATCGCGCATTATCAACCCAGCCTGATGGCGCTGGGTTAGCGGGGCAGTATGCCTCAGCGTTTGTCGCCGGAATGCTGTATAACTTTGGCGCGGCGCTTTTGGTGTGTGTGCTGTTAATGCGTGTGGTTTCTGCGGCTCGCGAGGATTGAGGGCGCGGTAGAGAACTCGTGTTTGAGATTAAAGCGCTGTCTGGTGACGGCGTTTTTTGCTTTGTGAAAGTATTATGAATTCTTAAGCTTCCTTAAGTCTAAATTAAGTTTGTATTTATACTATAGATAGCACATTACGTTGCTATTGAGGTTTTATGAGTATAAATAACGTCTTACGTCAAGTTGACCATTATCGCCGTCAGAGAATGTCGATACTTGAACCGATGTTGTACAAAGCATTGGGCAATGATACTTATCACCGTGCAGATCTTATTCCGGCCTCACACGTACAAACGATTTTAATTGTTCGTAATAATAAGCGAATCGGTAACATGTTTTTTCTGTTGCCATTTGTTAAACAAATGCGGGCCGCCTATCCAGATGCACACATTACCTTGTTACTGTCTCAGCCTTGGCAAGGACAAATATTTGAAGAGATTGGTATCGATAATATCGTGTACTCGCACTTTTCAGCAGGGAAGTTATGGTCTTTTTATAAACAAATGCAACAGTTGAAGACGCAAGTGTTTGATTTATTAGTGACGCCATATTCTTCTTCTGAAGATAGTTTGATCGCGTCGATGATTCCAGCCAGAAATAAAGTGGCCTCGGATCATCCGGGACGAAATAGCGCCTTTACCCATGTATTTAATAACGCTACGGCTGAAAAACATAGCGCGTTCCATAAGTTGTTTTTAGTCGAGCGTTTAACAAAGCAAAAGTTAAATCGCGCAAGCCATGAGATGGCCTTCACCGTGCAGGAGTTATCGGAAGGGAGCGTTGCAAAGCACGCGCTATGTCAAGATAAAGAGCTGACGATCGCCTTTTTTAGAGGGGCTCGTGGAGCAAAGAAATTGAGTGATAAGACATGGCAAGAGATTCTCGATACCCTTCAAACTTACAGTTCTGTTCCTATTCAGTGGGTTGAAATACTCAGTCCTGATATCCAGACGCCGCTGATTGCCAATGGTTTAACCTATCAAAACAATAATATACGAGTTCTGGGGAGTTTTCTGAAAAACACCACGGCGTTTTTATCGTGCGATACTGGATCATTACACTTAGCGGATGCCGCGGGTGCCAGATGTATTGGCTTGTTTACTCATACCTGTCCTAAGAAATATGGCGTGTTAGGGCAAGACAGTATTAACGTTGAGGATATTCACTCTCTGGAAATGAAAGCGTATTTAACTCGATTGTCTCAGCCTTCTTCATTCGCTCACTAAATCTAGCACATTTACGAACGCAAAAAATGGACGCCTTCTCAACTGAGAAGGCGTCCATTTTATTGTGGGGCTAGTGGGCAACGAGTTGCCAGAGAAGTGTCCCCCAAACCATGAGGGACATAATAATGCTCAGCGTGACGCACGCTGAGCCGATGTTTTTTGCGACCTTAGATAAGGGGTGGAATTCTAATCCGATTCGATCCACGACAGCCTCGATGGCACTATTGACCATCTCGGCAAACAACACAAACATCATCGAAAGCACAATAAAGACCACCTGTAGGAGAGAAAACGGTAACAGACAGGCAATCACAACAAGCGGTACGAAGATCATTAACTCTTGTTGAAAGGCTGCCTCATTTTTCACTAGCCACTTCACACCGTTGTAGCTGTGTACAAACGTATAGGCAATACGGCGCAATCCTGTACGTTTTATAATCGGTTCATTGTTCATTTGAATACGGCTCGTTTTCATCCTGTTATTGCGCCGACTGACGGCAGTTGGCGGTGAGATCTAACGTTGGATCCTTATCGGCTGTTTTCACACCATATAATCCCAGTAAGGTATGAAATACGTTGTCGTGACTGACTGGCTGATGTAAGGCCTTTTGTTTTAAACAGGCGAGGTTGAACTGTTTTTGTTGTGCGTATTGCTTAGGTAACCACAGTAACCAAGGCACGGTGGTTTGCTCTTTAGGGGCAATCGCGTAGGGCGTTCCATGCAAATATAAGCCGTTTTCACCCAATGATTCACCATGGTCGGAGACATAAATCATGGCCACGTTGTAATCGGATGCATTCTCTTTTAAGAGGGTAATCACACGTGAAAGAATGTAATCGGTATAGACCAAGGTATTGTCGTAGACATTGGTAATTTCTTGATCGGTACAGTTTTCAATATCACTGCGATTACACGCCGGTTTAAACCGTGCATCTTGATCGGGGTAACGTTGCCAATATGTTGGGCCATGGCTACCAATGGAATGCAAAACCAAAAACTTATTGGTATGATCTTGCTGAATGAACTGTTTGGCATCAGCAAACATTTCCGCGTCATAGCAGGTCGAGCCATTACAATTCTTATCTTTTTTCTCTGCGTTAATTTTTATCAGTGTCGTGTGTTTCGCGACGCCTTTATCACCGCCATCGTTATCGATCCATAGCGTTTTGACGCCACTTTTGGCAATAATATCCACAGCGTTATCACGCGCATTTGCTTTGGCTTTATTGTAATGCTGGCGTGTCATATTAGAGAACATGCACGGCACAGAAAGCGCGGTATAGGTGCCACAAGAAGACACGTGTTGAAAAGAGATTAAGCCTAGGTTTTTGGTATAAGGGTTGGTCTCGCGCGCATAACCATTTTGATGGAAGTTCATACCGCGTGCGGTTTCACCGAGTACAAACACCATTAGCGTTGGTTTTCCATTGGGGGCTGGCGTTAATGCCGCATCTTGCCCTAAATGCGTGTACTTCAACGGTGTTGTCAGGTAGTTCTTTTGTATATATCGAAATGTATTGTAAACATGGGCAGGAATGATCATTTGGCTGAGGTAGTGGTTGTTTCGACCAACCGACGCATAATCTTTATACGTCGTTAAGGCGATCACAATAATACCTACGGCGCCAATCAAAACGACCATCAAGCGGTGAGCGATCTCTTTTAGCCATGACGAATGGTAACGAAAGCGCACCATGGCAATCAGAATGGATGGCACAACGCCCAAGGCAATGACGAATAAGATAGAAGGAGCATTGACATAAAACGACACTTCGGACGTATTGGTTTCAAACACATTTTCCATCATGTCAGTACTAAACAAGACATGATAGGTTTCTGCGGCAAATAAGGCGATCGCTGACGTTAATGTCAGTATGATCATGATCGGCTTGATCAAATACGGAATCGCTAAAACAGAAAAAATAATCAGGAATGCACAAAATAACAGTAGCGGTGCGGTATAAGGAAACCAGACATCGGATACATTGTTACTGAGTTCAAAAATTTTACTCACCACAGGGTGATTGAGTACCAAAGCAAAGTAGGCTGACATAAGTACGATGAAGGTCGGTACTTTCATGTGCATACGCGCTGCAAATTTGTTGAGTGTCGTTGTAAACATAATGACTACCAATTGAGGGTAAAGTCAGTACTGTATGGTGATTAACTTAAGTTTTACTTAAGAATCTTAAGCAAATTCCGTTTCCTTTCTTTCTAAGCCTCCTAAGAACACTCGACTCGCCGCTAAACCTCCTACTGAGCTGTCATTATGAATATTTTTCATGCTGAATATTAAGTAATAACATTATTATTTATATGGCGATCCGGTTATAAAAATAGTCAGGACATAACGTTAAAACGGATGACGCATGCTTTCAGCTCGGTTTTTTACTCCAAGCTAGGATGCCATAGCAAAGCGTAATATCCCCTTTTATCTCAGACAATTGGATACGGATCGCTATGAAAACAGAATTTGCATTTACTCTAAGAAGTATCACTTTGGATGAAAATTATCATCCCGCTACCAATACACGAACCACCACCAACTTTGCTAATTTGGCGCGCGGCGAACATCGTCAGCAAAATCTACGCAATGCGTTGGCGATGGTCGATGCACGTTTTAATGAATTAGCGGTTTGGGATAACCCAAATGGTGACCGTTATTCTGTCGAATTAGACATCATTTCTGCGGATATGGATCTCGCTGGAGGGAGTGATGTTTTCCCATCGATTGAAGTGTTGAAAACCTACATCGTCGACCGCAAAACCAATCAGCGCATTGAAGGCATCGTTGGGAACAATTTTTCTTCTTATGTGCGTGATTATGATTTCAGTGTGTTACTTCCAGAGCATAACAAGAATAAAGAGACATTTAGTATTCCAGAAGACTTTGGGGTGTTGCATGGCCGAATCTTTCAGTCATTGGTGAATTCGGAGGTGTATAAAGAAAACTTTTCTAAACGACCAGTGATTTGCTTGAGCGTGTCTGATAGTAAAATTTACCAACGCACTGAGAACCATCATCCTATTTTAGGCTTGGAGTATGAGCCGAACGAATCGTCATTAACAGAACAATACTTTAAGAAGATGGGCTTACAAGTTCGTTACTTCAAGCCAAAAAACAGCAAGGCACCGTTCGCGTTTTATTTCTTTGGCGATTTGCTGAACGACTACACCAATTTAGAACTGATTAGCACCATTAGTACGATGGAGACTTTCCAGCGCATTTATCGTCCTGAGATTTATAACGCGCATGTCGAAGCTGGTGACCGTTATCAGCCGAATTTAAACAATCCCGAGCATTCGCTCACCGATATTGTATACGACCGTGAAGAGCGCAGCCAATTGGCTATCGAGCAAGGCAAGTTTGTTGAAGCGCACTTTATTAAACCTTACCAACAATTTATTGAACAGTACGTGGCGAATTGCGCTTAATTAGAATTTACAATGGGTTATATGATGACTAAATTATTTCCAACCTCAACCGCGGGCAGCTTACCAAAACCGACTTGGCTCGCTCAACCCGAAGTACTGTGGTCACCGTGGAAACTGGAAGATCAAGAACTGATTGATGGTAAACAGGACGCGCTACGTATTGGGTTACAAGAGCAACAAAGAGCGGGCATTGATATTGTGAGTGATGGTGAGCAAACCCGTCAGCACTTTGTGACCACATTTATTGAACACCTTAATGGGGTCGATTTTGAACATCGTCAAACGGTGAAAATTCGTAACCGTTATGACGCCAGTGTCCCTTCTGTCATTGGTGACGTTTCTCGGCAAAAGCCAGTATTTGTTGAGGATGCCAAGTTTTTACGACAGCAAACGGATCAACCGATCAAATGGGCACTGCCAGGGCCAATGACCATGGTCGACACGTTATACGATGGACATTATAAAAGCCGGGAAAAATTAGCGTGGGAATTTGCCAAAATTCTCAATCAAGAAGCGAAAGAGCTAGAAGCTGCTGGCGTCGATATTATTCAATTTGATGAGCCAGCATTTAATGTCTTTTTTGATGAGGTGAATGAGTGGGGCATTGCCACATTAGAGCGGGCGATTGAAGGCTTAAAATGTGAAACCGCGGTCCATATTTGTTACGGCTATGGCATTAAAGCCAATACCGATTGGAAAAAAACGTTGGGTGAGGAATGGCGTCAATACGAAGCGGTTTTTCCTAAGTTACAGCAATCGAACATTGATATCATTTCACTTGAATGCCACAACTCGCATGTACCGATGGAATTAATGGAGTTGGTACGTGGTAAAAAAATCATGGTTGGTGCGATTGACGTCGCGACGGATACGATTGAGACGCCTGAAGAAGTTGCCGCGACGCTACGAGAAGCACTGAAGTATGTGGATGCAGATAAACTGTACCCATGTACGAACTGTGGCATGGCGCCGTTATCTCGCCATGTTGCCCGCGAAAAAATGCGCGCGTTACATGCCGGTGTCGAGATACTGCGAAGAGAATTTGCCGATTAAATAAGGCTATCACATTGGCGATGCCCCATCGTCGCCAATGTGCCCTGATGGTTGGTTTTTCCGGTGCTTACTCATTTCTTCATCATAGAGTTGTCACTCATTGTTTAGCAAAGTGCTACTGCTCTCTCATAAATGGAGAGTCCAGCGTGCTGAATAAACAAAGCGATACCTTTTACTCATTTAGCCTGTTATGATTTTTACCAAATAGTCGGGGGGCCAGTACAGATTCTGTATAGGCTGAGATCGAAGTTCGAGACCCGCTGAACCTGATTCAGTTAACACTGGCGTAGGGAACTATTTGCACTTTGACTCTCTCTGAGATTTTTCCGTTCGCGTTGGCGAGTCCGATCTCCGATCCCTTCGAGCATAGCCAAAGGCAGTTCCTATACGTCTGTAATAGGAGCAACCATGGCCACATCTACATCTATATCGCAACACCGACACGATACCAGCCAACACACGATCCCCATTGTACTGACGATAGCTGGATCCGACAGTGGTGGTGGGGCCGGCATCCAAGCCGACATTAAAACTTTATCCGCGACGGGAAGCTTTGCTTGTTCAGTTATTGCGGCCATTACCTCGCAAAATACGCAAGGCGTTTCCGCCATTTTTCCCATTCCAGTCGCACATATTGCCAGTCAGCTCGATGCCGTGTTTCTCGATTTGAACATTGTGGCGGTCAAAATTGGCATGTTGGCGGATGCCGATATTATCCACGTTGTTGCCGATAAAATACGACAATACCAGCCCAAGCATGTCGTTCTCGATCCTGTCATGATCTCCACTAGCGGTCATTTACTATTAGAACAGTCGGCGATCAACACCCTCAAAGAGACGCTCATTCCTTTAGCGGATATTATTACCCCCAACTTACCTGAAAGTGCGGCCTTAACGGGGCAAGCTATTGCGCAAACTCAAGCACAAATGAATGACATGATTGAGGCGCTGAGAGCTTTGGAAGCGAAAGCCATCTTGCTAAAAGGCGGTCATTTAGACACCGATGAGCACTGCACCGATTTGTTGATTCTTCCTCAAACCGTACACAAATTTACGGCAAAACGTGTGCTAACACGCAACACCCATGGTACGGGTTGCACGTTGTCATCCGCCATCGCCTCTTATCTCGCTCAAGGGTATGACTTACGCCAAGCGGTGATGTTGAGTAAGCGCTATATCTCTCAAGCCATTGCCCATGCCGATGAATTGCAGGTAGGGCAAGGTCATGGGCCTGTGCATCATTTTTTTGCAGGACACGAATATGTGCGCTAATGCTTTTGGTCTTGAATTGATCAACGCCAGTCTGCACTACAACGATAGCCAAGATAATGTTTTTCATAACATTAATATGCGTATTCCTGCCAAGCAGTGGACGGTGATTTTAGGACGCAGCGGCTGTGGTAAAACCACGCTATTACGTTATCTCGCCGGGTTATTAGATACGCAAGTTCAGTGGCGTGGGCAATTGACGGTGAGCGATGCTCAGGACTCTCATGATATTGATGGGGTACATGGACATATTGCGTATATGGCACAGCAGGATTTACTGCTGCCATGGCTGAGCGTGATCGATAATGTCTGTCTGAGTGCGCGGTTTTCTCGAGCTCGACCAGACATAAATCAAGAGCATCAACGGGCGTTGCTGCTACTGACTCAGGTGGGATTGGCCGAGTGTGCCCACACCATGCCCGCTCAGCTTTCTGGGGGCATGCGCCAGCGCGTGGCGCTCGCGAGGACGTTAATGCAAGACAAACCTTTGGTCTTGATGGACGAGCCTTTTTCTGCACTTGATGCGGTGACGCGACACAAACTGCAGACGTTATCCGCTTCGTTATTAAAAGATAAGACCGTTGTACTGATCACGCATGATCCCCAAGAAGCAGTGCGTTTGGCCGAGCAATTGTATGTGTTCTATGGCACGCCAGCGCGAGCGGAGCCGCTTAGCGTACCAGATTCTGAGCCACCGCGAACCATGGATGGCGAATGCGCCGCTTTACAGCAAACGATCTTGCAGCAATTGGAGAAAGATGATGAGTGATACAACGTTACAACCCTCGATTGCTCAGCGCGTAAGTAAAACAGAACGCATGACTTACCCTACACTTCGCATCGCAATCAGTTTTGCGATTATTGTCGCCACTTGGCAGTTGGTCGTGGTGGTGTTTGCTATGCCAAGTTTCATTTTGCCATCGCCGGTGGCGGTCTTTGAGCGCTTGCTCGTGCGTCATGATGTGCTGCTAAACAATACGTGGATAACGGCGCAAGAGATGGTGCTAGGGTTGGTGGTTGGTTTAGCGATGGGATTACTCTTCGCGCTGTTGATGTTGCTATTTAAGCCGCTCAAACGGTGGCTGCTACCCATTCTTATCGCCAGCCAAGCCATTCCTGTATTTGCTATGGCGCCGGTATTAATGCTGTGGCTAGGCTATGGCATTGCCTCAAAAGTCGTCATTTCCGCGATCATTATCTTCTTCCCTGTCACTACCTGTTGTTATGACGGATTACGCAATACCCCA
>JBQGON010000035.1:0-1814 GCA_052087065.1 Vibrio sp.
TGCAGCGAATACATAGCCGCCAACGCTATGGATATCAGACATCCAAAAAGCAAAAATACTATACCATCCCCACTTTTGCTCCTTATCTGGAGCAAGATCTACGTTACTTAACCTTGGGCTTACTGGAAGTTCCTTATCCATCATCACGATCCTTTTTTCGATTGTATACAATGGCGAATACAAATTGCATGCCACATTACAATAGCCCAATGATCACGTGACTTTCGACGGCTTTTTCATGATAAAACCGCATTCAGCGCACCAAATTGCGTCAAAATTCGCTATATTTTGGGGCAAAAGCCATTGGAACACGGCCAAACCTACGTAGCAGGGATAGGCAAACTCTGTGTATGGCTTATATTGCTAGGTAGGTACATAACTTGCATACAGATATAACAAGAAATTGTATACAACTTATGACAGGGAATGTTATGTCAACGGATGAACACATTTACCAACAAATGCGCAACGCTATCGTAGAACATCATTTGATTCCGGGAACACGTCTTCCTGAAGATAAACTGTCACACGCGTTTGGCGTGAGTCGCACCGTCACACGCAAAGTACTACACCGTTTAGCTCTCGAGTGTTTCGTGACCTTAAAAGCCAATAAAGGCGCGTTCGTCACTCAACCCACTCAAAAAGAATCATTAGATGTGCTCGATACGCGCATTATGCTTGAACCCTTGCTGATCCCAGATATCATTGCCCATTGGTCAGACGCGCAGTCGCAACGATTCCGAGCGATGATTGCGCAAGAAAATCAAGCCAATCAAGACCACCAGCACGAGCAAGCCATTCAATTAACCGCTCGTTTCCATTACGAGCTGGCGAATTTGGCGAACAATGCGATCATGGCGGATTACATCAAACAACTCTGTTATCGCTCGTCATTAGTTATCGCCGCCTATGGTTCACATTCCAGTGTCAGTTGCGATTGTGACGATCATGCGCAATTGATCGCCCTATTCGAGCAACAACGTACCGCAGAGGCGCAAACATGGATGGTTCGTCATTTAGACAATATTAAAGCCTCTATTCAATTCGAAAAAGACGCAACAGACGATGTGGATTTTCATGCGCTCTTTGCTCATCCCTCTTCTCATTCGCTCCAGTGAAGCGTTGTTTATCTGCAACTGCATCATGAAAAAGGAATTATCATGAAAATACAATTAATCAACCCCAATACCAGCCAAGCCATGACGGATAAAATGGCTCAAGCAGCGCGTGCGATTGCCTTACCGACTAGCGAAATCATTGCGACACAACCTGAGCATGGTCCAATGAGTATTGAGTCGGCCTTCGATGACGCCATTGCCACAGCCGCATTATTGGATCGTATTGCAGAAGGCAGTCATGCGCAGGTGGATGCTCATGTTATTGCCTGCTTTGGCGATCCGGGGTTAGATGCCGCTCGCGAAATAGCGAACGCCCCAGTTATTGGGATAGCCGAAGCCGCGTTCCATACAGCCAGTTTACTCTGCCGGCGTTTTAGTGTCGTCACAACCTTAAGCAGTACCGTCCCCACCGCGCATCATTTACTCGAACGTTATGGTTTTCGTCAATTGTGCGCAAATGTCCGAGCCAGTGAGATTGCCGTGCTCGATTTGGAACACAGCGCCGATGCCGTCTATCAGCAGTTGCTTGATGAATGCTGGCAAGCTATTCGAATCGATAGAGCAGAAGCGATTGTTTTGGGGTGTGCTGGTATGGCCGATATGGTGAAGCGCTTAAGCGAAACACTGCCCATCCCGATTATTGATGGGGTCACTGCCGCGATAACACTGGCGGAAAACTTAGTTCGCCTTAAACTC
>JBQGON010000035.1:1824-26414 GCA_052087065.1 Vibrio sp.
CCCCGCAACATAAACCGTTCATTGGTCGCTACCAACACTGGAATCGTTAACCGAGCAAAGCTAACCATTGATATATCACCGCATGCGCTGGCAAATCACGGTAATACGATGACATAACCAACCCGCATGATGTCGTAGCAAATGACAAATGAATAAACAACGCCGTTCTAAGGACAGATCATGACCTATCAACCCCCTCGAGATTACATTGGCTATGGCCGCCAAGTTCCCCATGCACAATGGCCAAATCAAGCACGAATTGCCGTTCAGTTTGTTTTAAATTATGAAGAAGGTGGTGAAAATTGCCTCCTTCATGGCGATCAGCACTCAGAAACTTTTTTATCTGAGATGGCCAACGTCGATGCATATCCCGATCGACATATGAGCATGGAGTCATTATACGACTACGGCTCGCGTGCTGGAGTGTGGCGCATATTAAATGAATTTGAGAAACGAGAGCTACCTTTGACCGTGTTTGCCATTGCCACTGCGTTACAGCGTAACCCAGAAGTGGTACAAGCCTTGCGCCGCGGCAAGCACGATGTGGTGTGTCATGGCCTGAAATGGATTCACCATCAGCATATGCCAATCGAGCAAGAGCGAGAACAGATGCAACAAGCTCTCGACATTACAGAATCGCTATTAGGTAAGCGCCCTATTGGTTGGTATACGGGGCGAGACTCACCCCGTACGCGTCAGCTGGTTGCCGAGCAAAAAGGATTGGCCTACGATTCAGACTACTATGGCGATGATTTGCCATTTTGGACCCCTGTCCCTGACATCAACAATCCCGGCTCGACCAGACCACATCTGGTGATCCCCTATACCTTAGATACCAATGACATGCGCTTTGCTTCACCTTATGGCTTTAGTCATGGTGACGAATTTTTCCAGTATCTCAAAGATCATTTCGATTGTTTATATGAGGAAGGCGCCGAACGCCCTAAAATGATGTCTATTGGTATGCACTGCCGCATGCTGGGTAAGCCAAGTCGCTTTATGGCGCTCAAACGTTTTCTCGATTATGTACAATCTCACGATCAAGTATGGGTTGCGACACGTGAAGAGATTGCTCGCCATTGGTTTGAATATCACCCAGCACACTCGTCAGGTCTCTAAACTCACACTGCAACGCACAACAATATAGCCCCAATAGGGCTATTGACTTACAGTGGCGACATTGTCTGGGTATCGCTACCAATCGATTGATTTAATCTTCAGTATTAGACCACTCGGCAAATAACGTCTCTGCGTCTTCTATCGATTCTAGCACCTTGCTATAATCGGGTTCTGCGGCCAACTTGGGTTTGGCAATAACAATACACGGAATGCCCATTTCTACGCAGGGCCTGACCGTATCTAAAAAAGAGCCAGATTCAGCACACTGTTTGGTAATCACAACATCCGGCTCAATTCGCTCGTACAAAGCCCGATTGAATTCGATGCTAAATGGGCCACGCATTGCTACCAAATTATCAATACCTAGTCCCTGTGACTCACAGTATTTCATCACTTCTGATGTCGGCATAATGCGAGCAACTAAGCGCTTATCAACTAATGATTCACAAAACACATCCAGCTCTTTGGTTCCGGTCGTTAAGAGCACGGTCTTCATCGATGCAGCCACATGCTGACATGCCTCGCTCACCGAACGAACGTTCACCACCATCGGGTCATAAACCGTTTCTACTGGTGGTTCAAACCGAATCACAGGGATACCCAGTTCTTGTGCTGCACACAAAATATTGTGATGCAAGATGTCAGAGTGTGCATGAGAACAATCAATGATCATATTGATGTAATGATCCCGTAAATAATGAATCATTTCATTGGTATCCATTCTACCGCATATCACCTCACCCGCGAGATGCTGCGACATTTGCTCGCCAGCCTCCGAAGCAACTGAAAGCGTATAGGAATGGGTGTATTGGTCTAAGGTTTCACATAACGTAACGGAATTATTAGTTCCGCCGAAGACTAATAACTTCTTATTACTCAAGGCAAATTCCTCATCATATATTCTCGGGTAAGCGTGGTTGGCGATGGTGTATATCCGCTTCTCGTTACATTGTCAGTGTCACCACATACCGTGGTTTATGCTGTACGCATGGCGCTTCGATAGTCAATCTATCCATCAACATAATAAAGCAAACCCAAAAACGCTGCTTACCGCTTATATTTATCTGTCATAATGGTTGTGATGCTGATAAATGGCGGTCCATGAACGATTTTTCAAGTACGATGACGAACAGAATTTTATCTCACTAGATAGAATAGGTTATTGATGTTGGACAAAGTCTGGTCTCTCACAGTATGGTTAATATGATCCTCACCATATTCAGTCGCTATTTTATCCGAGAATAAACCGAGGGTTGAACGTCCATCGAGTGTGTCCATGGTGACAGCAACGTGGCATAACACTGTCAATAACAGCGCCTCTAAACTCTGACCACATCAAGGAGAAACCATGGCTAAAGCATGTTGCCCGGGAGCTTGCGGTGAACTTATTCAAGGCTGGCTATATGGCTCAGAAAAATTGATCTCCTGTCCTATTGATTGGTATTCAACGGTCGAAGTTGATAAAAAAATAAGCTCACTCACCAAGTGGGGAGCCTGGCATATCAAGCGTTTCTTACCACATTACAGTTTTTACAGCAGCCTTCTGACTATATGCATGAACTGGCTGTGCATGTTGAATCCACCATTCCTCAAGCTAAAGGGATGGCAAGTAGCACCGCTGACATTGCCGCCACGGTTCTCGCGACGGCGCGCTATTTTGACTATGAGATGTCTGCCGCAGAGTTAGCGATGCTCTGTACTCAGGTTGAACCGACAGACAGTTCGATATTCCCTGAAGTCACACTGTTTGATCATCACCGAGGGAGCGTAATCGAATCATACGGACGCATTGAAACACCGATACCTATTCTGGTATTACAAAGTACGATTCATTTAAATACGGCGGATTATCATCATATGCAGCGCTATGACACCCTGAAAGCATCAGCCCCGCAGTTAGAAAAAGCCCGCAAATTACTGCATAGTGCGATGCAAGAAAAAGATGGTGCCTTACTCGGCGAGGCAGTGACGTTAAGCGCGATAGAAAGCCAACAAGTTTTACCCAAACCGCTATTTGCCTCATTACTCGATATTGTGGAGCGACAGGGGTTGTTCGGCATAAACGTCTCTCACAGTGGGAGTGCTATTGGGATATTATACGATGACAGTCGGCATGATATCGAAAAAGTCGTCAATAGTATTGAGCAAGTGGATCGCCTGAATTTCTATCAAACACGTCATTATCAAAAGTTAATTCCAGGTGGCGCGCATAGTGTACCTGATTAATACGGCATACCAATTCAACACAACCAGCCAGTGATAGACGCTGCAACGCATCGCGGTGGATGATACCCGCCGCTACGCATACACGGCAATGGCACGATTGAGCCTGCAAAGGCACAGCTTAACTAACCAATGACACGCATCGCTAATCCCACTCTTTTTGTGTAATATTGCGAGCTATTTAGCAATTTATCGATATAAAGGTCACTTCAATGACAACTGCTGTTTTTCTTCATGGCTTAGGGGCTAACGGCCATACCTTCGAACCCATCATTACTATGCTCGATTTGGATCCTGCCATCCACGTCGAGTATCCGGATGCCCCCTATCCACATGAAGGTTCTGAGTTTGGCAAACAGTGGTACTCATCAGAAGGAAACGATGAACAAAAAAAAGCCCGTCTAGATAAAAGTATTGAACGTCTTACCAAGACGTTAAAAGATATCGGTCATATTGAAGATATGGTGCTGGTGGGATTTTCTCAAGGCGCCATTATCGCGCTGCATGCAGTCGCAAAAGGCCTACCGGTTAAAGGCGTGGTTGCGATTGCAGGTAAAATGTATGCCCCGCTAGAAACACGAGAAAACTGGCCTTCAGTCGTACTGTTACATGATAATAACGACCCGGTTATTCCCGTGACAAAAGCCCAACAAACTTTCCACTGGTTGAAAGAGGCCGGCGCCGATCCGGAAGCGTTTCTCTCCAATGATGTCGGCCACTCGATTAGCGCACAAATGCTCCCAATCATTCGACAAGCAATTATGTGTCACCATCAATGACCTAATTAGTCCGAGAGCCTACTAGCGCACTACCAAAAAGTTGAATAACATCATAGTATTGCAATACTTTTGTGAACTATAGCTCTGTTATCATCGATAAACAATGACATACTATCGACAAGAGACGTTGTAAAATTTAACAGAGATAATGTTTTAACGACGATTTCAAATCGATTCGTTAGATTTATCTCTCTCACATCGAATACAAAAAGGAGTTTGTATGAAAGTCTTAAAGTTGCTGCCATTGGCGGCGCTTATCGCTGCGTCTTGCGCATACGCTGGCGAAACCAAAGTGTTCAAATTTTCGGATAACGGTGCGCCCAATACCTTTGATCCTGCTCAATCCGGTACAACATACAGCAATGAGATCGTCACGGCGGTGTACGATACACTCTACGAATACAAATACCTTAAACGACCTTACGAGCTTGAACCGAACCTCGCCGAGGGCATGCCACACGTTTCCGAGGACGGGCTCACTTACACCATAAAAATCAAAAAAGGCGTGCATTTTATCGATGATGCGGCGTTTAAAAATGGCAAAGGTCGTGAAGTCACGGCGCAAGATTTCGTCTATTCCATTAAACGTCATTTTGATCCCAAAAACCGTTCACAAGGCGCATGGGTGTGGGCAGGCAAGTTAGCCGGCATGGCCGAATGGAAAAAAGCAGGCTCTGATTACAGTCAACCTGTGTCCGGTTTAAAAGCGCTCGACGAGCATACGATTCAAATCACCTTAACCGCCCCCTTCCCACAACTAATCTATACATTAGCCATGGGATATTCAGCTTTAGTGCCTCATGAAGCGGTAGAAAAATATGGCCGTGAGTTTGGTTTACACCCCGTTGGTAGTGGTCCATTCGAATTGATCTCAACCAACAGTACCAAAACCGTTTTAGTGCGTAACCCCAACTATCGTAAAGACGTCTTCCATGCGAAAGCCGAAGGTTATGATCCCAATGTACACGGTGAGACAGGCATCGCCTCTCTTGATGGAAAAACCATGCCATTTGTCGATCGCATTGAAGCCAACTGGGTAAAACAGCCGTCCGCACGCTGGAATTCATTTAGCAAAAACAATGAAATTCAAAATACCACGCTGCAAAATGAACAAATCGACCGGGTGTTGTCGTCCAAATCTCCCGTCACTTTGCGTCCTGAATACGCAAACAAATACCATTATCGCGTCACGACCGAGGCCGGTATGGTCTACAATCTGTTCAATTTCGATGATGATTACTTTGGCGCCAGCAAAAACCCAAAAACCAACAAAGAAAATAAGGCATTACGCTGCGCAATTATTAAATCATTCAATTGGCCACAACGCATTAATCGCTTCTACCTCGGCTTAGGTAAGGCCTATCCAGGCTTTATTGTTCCGGGGACCGACGGTTACGATCCCAACATGGATACATCATCCATCCAACAAAACCTGGCGCAAGCCAAAAAACTGCTAAAAGACAACGGATGGACGAAACACAACCTTCCTGTGCTGCACTATCCTTCAGTATCGGGGGTTCGCAGCAAGCAGTTCTTCGAACAATTCCGCGGTAACCTGATGAAAATCGGTTACCCAAGAAATAAAATTAAGTTTAAAGCCTATGCGACCTTTGGTGATTTTAACCGTGACATCAAAAACAGCAAAACACAGATGATGCCGATGGCATGGCTACTCGATTATCCAGATGCGGAAAATACCTTACAGCTGTTCTACGGCCCGAACCGCTCTCCTGGTGCTAACAGCGCGAACTATGAAAACCCACAGTACGATAAGTTATTCAAACAAGCGGCTGTGATGCAACCCGGGGCGGAGCGTACCAAAATTTACCACAAGCTCAATCAGATGTTGGTCGATGACTGTGTGGGTATTGGTAGCTTCTCTCGCACCAGCGTACTGATGTGGCATAAAGATGCCATTATGTGGCCTGAACCAAGTATCCTAGGTAACTACTTCAAATATTTCGCAGTGAAATAGATAGGATTACTTTTCAATGGAAACATTAAAATATTGTCTGCGGAAGCTGGTTTACAGCCTTCCGCTGCTTTTCGGTGTGACTCTGATAAGCTTTGTGCTGATGGTTTATTTTGGCCCAGACAAAACCTACGATTTGTTAGGCCGTAATCCAACCACGCAGCAAATTGCCGAAGTTCGCCATCAATTAGGGTATGACTTACCATTTTGGGTACGCTATTGGGATTATCTCAAGCAAGTCGTTACCTTCAATTTTGGCTATTCGGATTCGAGTGGCGAGTTGGTCACCACCATTCTCGGTCGTACTATTCCTATCTCGTTGATGCTGGGGTTACCTGGGTTTATCTTGGGCCATATTATTAGTATTGTTCTGGGCTTAGTTGCCGCCTATCACCGTGGCAAATGGATTGATAAATTGGTCATGTCCACCTCAGTCATCGGTATGAGCATCTCATTTATCATCGTAATTATCGCTTTGCAATTGGTGTTCTGCTCTAGCTACGGCTTAAACTGGTTTCCTGTTTATGGCTGGAATGTGCATAATTTCAGCGACTTTTTATACTATGTCACGGTGCCGACGCTGTGTACCATTTTCGTCTCAATGGGCTACACCACGCGTTTCTATCGCGCCATTTTGGTTGAGGAAATGAATCGCGATCACATTCGTACCGCGCGCGCATTTGGCCATTCCTCTCTAAGAATTTTACTCAAACACGTACTCAAAAATGCCCTGATTCCTATTATCACTCGGGTGATTTTCTCGATCCCGTTTGTGTTAGTCGGAGGATCTCTATTATTAGAAAGCTATTTTGGTATACCCGGAGTGGGATTAATTACCTATAACGCCATTACCACAGGCGATCTTCCTTTACTCAAAGCGGTCATCGTACTGATCACACTGCTCTACATTGCAGTCGTGAGCATTGTTGATGTGATATACAAATTAGTCGATCCACGTATTTCTCTGCAATAAGGATATTGCTATGACAGATGCTATTACGCCGCTCGCAGGTCTCGGCCCAATAAAACGAGAATCGTTGTGGAGCAAAGCGTTCGTTAAATTTCGTCAAGATAAAATAGGCATGCTCAGTCTTGTTGTCGTCGTTATATTCTTCATTATCGCCCTACTGGTCTGGGCTGGCGTGATTGGACAGCATTGGGACGAACTGCTCGCTAACGGCCAAATGGGTCCAAACGAAACCTATTGGTTTGGCACGACCATCAATGGACAAGACATTCTTCAACGCACGTTATTCAGTACCAAACAGCATTCCAAGTCGGATTAGTGGTCGCGTTTTTCTCCATTTTATTCGGTGGGGTCTTTGGGGCACTGATTGGCTACTACTCGAACAGTTGGTTTGATGAGTTGATCCTTTGGGTCATGAATAGCATCGATTGTATCCCTTACTTTCTTTTGGTCGCGGCCATCTCGGTCGCCCTTTACGATAATCCCTATGCCATGCATATTGCCATGATCATTGCCTTCTGGACCAGTACGGCACGGGTGATTCGTGGTGAAGTGATCAAATTGAAAAGTATGGAGTTTACCGAGGCTGCCTATTCATTGGGGGTGCCGACTTATCGTATTATTTTCAAACATTTATTACCAAATACCATCCATATTTTATTAGTCGATATGACCTTACTCTTTATTACCGCCATTAAAAGTGAAGTCGTATTGAGCTTTTTAGGTATTGGCGTGAAAAACAGCATTAGCTGGGGCGTCATGATTGCGGAGGCCAGTACCGAGGTGAGTGCTGGTCATTTCTGTAACTTTTTCGCCGCTTCAGTACCGCTATTTGTCTTAGTTCTCGCATTTAATATGTTCTCTGATTCTTTACAAGATGCATTAGATCCAAGGAAGGTGTCCTAATGGAAGCACAGCATATATCGCTGCCCGACCCTCTACTTTCCGTTAAAAACTTAGCGGTAGAATTTAATACCGACAAAGGCGTAGCTCGAGCGATCAATGGGATCAGTTTTGATGTCATGCCTGGAGAAACCCTTGCCATCGTCGGTGAATCAGGCTGCGGTAAATCAGTAAGCTCACTGGCAGTTATGGGGCTTATCCCCTCACCGCCGGGGAATATCGTTGCAGGTAGTATTCGTTTCCAAGGGCAAGAGTTAGTCGGCCTTAACGACAAAGCATATCGCTCGTTACGTGGTAACGATATATCCATGATTTTTCAAGAGCCAATGACCGCGCTCAATCCAGTTTTAAAAATCAGTACACAAATGATCGACGTGATTCGTAATCATAACGACATCAGTAAAAAAGAGGCCAAGCAACGCGCCATTGATATGCTGCGGACTGTCGGTATTCCTGCTCCAGAGAAGCGGGTCAATGAGTATCCTCATCAGTTGTCAGGCGGAATGCGACAACGCGTTATGATTGCGATGGCATTATCCTGTCACCCATCACTGCTCTTAGCCGATGAACCAACGACCGCTTTGGATGTCACCATTCAAGCCCAAGTGATGCAAGAGATGGTGCGGCTCAAAGACGAACTGGATATGTCGATGGTGTTAGTGACGCATGATCTTGGAGTCGTGGCCGAGTCTTGTGACCGCGTGGTAGTGATGTATTGCGGGGAGGTAATTGAGCAAGGGAGTGTCCAAGAGATATTTGCTCAGCCTAAACACCCTTATACTCATGGTCTGCTCCGGTCAATTCCGGTGGTACGTGACCAGAAAGTGCGCCGCTTGCCAACCGTAGAAGGCGTTGTACCGGATTTATTTAATTTACCCAGCGGATGCCGATTTGCCGATCGTTGCCCTCACGCCACAGACATTTGCCATCAAGAAGCCCCTCAACTCGAATCTATTACCACACTTGAAGCGAGCCATCATAGCCGATTTGGGCATCAAGTCGCATGCTTTCACCACGAGGAGATAATCAATGAACTCGTCTGATACCAATACTGTCTTAGTCGATGTCAAAGGTCTAAAAAAACACTTTCTCGCAGGTAAAAAATCCTTCTTTGGCCGTTCCATGGCCGTCTGTAAAGCCGTCGATGATGTGAGTTTTACCATTGAGAAAGGCAAGACTCTTGGCTTGGTTGGTGAATCTGGCTGTGGGAAGTCCACTCTCGGCCGCTGCGTGCTCCGCTTAATTGAACCATCCGCGGGGAGTGTAACCATCGATGAGAAAGACATTGTTCATTTAAGTCGGGGAGAGCTGAAAAGCATGCGTCGTGACATGCAAATGATCTTTCAAGACCCGTTTGCGTCGTTAAGTCCACGCATGACCATCCATGATATTCTACGTGAACCACTGGATGTCCATCGTATCGGCACGATCCAAGAACGTGAAGCAAAAATCGCTGAAGTGATGCAGATCGTCGGGCTAAGGCCGCAAGCACTCAATCGTTATCCTCATGAATTCTCCGGAGGACAACGCCAACGAGTGGGCATTGCTCGTGCACTTGTGTTAGAGCCTAAATTGATTGTCGCCGATGAGCCCGTTTCCGCATTGGATGTGTCAGTCCAGGCACAAGTATTAAACTTGATTGCAGATCTGCAAGAAACCCGACATATTTCCTTTTTATTTATTGCTCATGATTTAGCGGTTGTACAGCACATCTGTGATGATGTGGGCGTGATGTATTTAGGCCGAATGGTTGAACATGCGCCAGCAGAGGTATTATACCGTCAGCCGAAGCATCCATATACCCAAGCATTATTGTCCGCCATCCCAGTGCCCGACCCTACGCACGAAAAAAACCATATTCCATTACAAGGTGATGTGCCATCGCCACTCTCACCGCCAAGCGGATGTACTTTTCGGACACGCTGCCCACTGGCAACCCCCCATTGCGCTGAAGAGGCACCAGTCAATCGCAATATCAGCAATGACCCTAACTATCAGCATTGGGTCGCTTGCCATTTCGTAGAGTAGATATATGGCGTCCCGTAAGACTTGTCGGGACGCTTTACTAAGTAGGCTTTACTTGATGTGGGTTACGCCGCCAGCTTCACAACGTGATAGCTGTAGGTTAAGTTGACGGCGGGTGTCAACATTAGACTGACATGACTGCATTCATGAATCGCGGAAGACAATACTCGAGTCACCAAGACCTCGGTCATTCCTACGCCTTTAATAATATAATGAAGGTTAACGCTATCGAACAAACGAGGCTGTGCATCCGTCAACGTATACGTCAGTTCGGCTTGTACGCCAACTAACTCCACACCATGATTATTTAACTGAGCGATCACTTCATTGGTACAACTGGTTCCCAACGCTGAGAGCAATACATCCGTTGCACAAGGTGCGACCTGGTCATCCGTATCAACATTGATATCTTGCTGATTTCCTGTTGTGACCTTAAATTGATGTCCTTGCTGCCACTTGACACTAACACTCATGTGAGCCATCTCCTAAACCAATTCAATATCGATGACAGTTCGGCTAAAAAGCCATTGTTACACTGTCATCATTGCTATAACACCACTCAAACTCACCATTGTCTCTGGGTGTTATCAGCACATCTACTTACTTTATGCAAAGCAAACTCTGTCTAAAATTTGCTCGTTTTCAACATGAATTCGTTCAATGATTAATCACCTATTGAGCGAAGCTGACGATACTAGCAGACCGTGAGAATGCTTTCATTAGCCAGATCACTCTTAGCGATAATTTTTTATCTGACTGCTCAGTTATCATTCAGTCGTTAACTTTACCTCTTTTAGAGTATTGATATCAGGTGATAATTGTTATCACTCCTTGAAAATCTATACTCATTTCTGCCTCAGTGAGGGGATTGCACCTTAGTCATCATTCGTTCCATACGGAAAACGCACGTGACCAAAGCGGATAATCAGTATAGCCACCGCAATCATTAAAACAGCACCGGCTAATCCAAGTAATGTCGGCATATCCAAATTTTTCATATCCAACGCCATGTAGCGAGCAATAGCCACAATGACAATATATAATGGCATTCGAACGGGGAACCGACCGGATTTCAGATATAGTCCCACCATGGCAAGCACTTCAAGGTATATGAATAACAACAGTAGATCACCCAATGAGACTTTCTGGATCTCATAGATGCCTAGCATCTCTTGCCCCATGGCGATAACGGTTAAGATCGCAATACAAATCAACCCAAGGGACTCGGCTGTCGCTAATAAATACTTTCCTGCTTGCTTCAATACTTGCATCTCTATTCCTTTTTTAATTTCATATATTTACAAAAAATGTGTCATGGTTTTGTCAATAAAAACCATCACAAATAAATCCATACACTTTTGCGAGCAACATCACAGATGGTAAGTAATGAAAAATCCCCCACTTAAATTTATCTCATTGAAAATAAAGATAAATTTTATTTTCAATTCAATGGAACTTTCTGAACACACTGATTTTTTGATTCGTTAAACTAAAGTTGCAATTTTATGTGATGCACAACATGACATAAATCGT
The DNA here is from genome assembly GCA_052087065.1 of Vibrio sp. Lineage (GTDB taxonomy): Bacteria > Pseudomonadota > Gammaproteobacteria > Enterobacterales > Vibrionaceae > Vibrio. The sequence continues at coordinate 13,346 of JBQGON010000035.1, forward strand.
TTATTGTCGATCTTGTCAAGTAAACAAACAACAAAAACAACAGAGGTCATAGTATGAAAGTAGTTATTGAATACGACAAAGCAGGTAAATACAGCGACGCCGCATGGCAAACACCAATTCTACGTACCAAAGGACAAACGCAGGCAGTTAGCCCAGCTTACGCAGCGCAACTCATCAAAAAACACGAAGCCCATTTACTAAAAAGTGAATCCGGTGACGTCGTATTTGACGGCTAACTTACCGTCACATTAGGGGGGAATCATCCCCCTCCTTCTTCCCTACGTCATCCACCTTAGATTACTACGTCCTTTTTCACAGTTCTCAATATTCATTATCCCGCATTATTTGAAACTCTACCTACCTCTGCTTTTTCTAAAGCAAATAGGACAAGTCCTTTCTCTTCATATTTTTTCTCGCTATGCTTAATTCATCATCAAGATAGCCATTGGCTCATGATATTGTTCACTATCTCAACAGTCAGCCGTGAAATGAATACGGCTTGTTGACTTGTATCGATAAGTACTTACGATGCGTCTTTTCAATCGACAGGAATGTAGATATGTCTGAAGCCAACACAAAAAATGAGACTCAGGAAATCGATCTTAGCAGCTTTTCCGATGAACTTCGCCAAGTGATCGAATTCGAAGAAATCCCAGCAGAAATGTTCACGATGATCGGCTCAATTCACGAAGTATCCGAAGAAGCCGTTCGTGAGTCATGGGATACTCTTCCTGCAAGTGCGCAGAATATACTGGATAACTTTGAGCAATTCCATGCTTTGATTTCCGTCAGCCAAGCGTTTGCAGGCATGAATGTAATGGAGGAATTTCCTACCTTGGACCTTCCAAAAGATATGACAGAAGAAGATAAAGAAGCATATCGCTCTCAGTTACTTGACGATGTTCTATATAATTGTGTTAAAGACATGCTCAAACAACTGAAGAAAGCACGTCGTGATCCAATATTAAAACGCGACTTTCGGACGGTTTTCTCTTCTTAATACGCGACACTGAGAATCAAAAAAACCTACTGCCTTTCAGTAGGTTTTTTTATGCTTCGACGACAGTTCAACACACGCGCATGATAGTCGTTCTAGCGATCCCCGCGGTTATCAATCCACATAAACAGGTAAATCTGGTTGATTACCATGAGTAAACAGCATATTGATATCCTCTTCCAATGTGCGCGAAGAGGAAAGTTGAGGTAAGTCATTCGGTGAAAAAAACTGTACATCCGTCGTTTCTAGGCTTTTTGTCAACTCGCCCGATTGGTACTCACATAAGAAAAACAGTTTATAAATATGATAAGGTAACATGGGGTTATAGCCATGGACCGCGCGGTCTTTGATCGCCACTAATCTGGGATGAGCCACAATCAGTCCTGACTCCTCACGTACTTCACGAATAACCCCCTCTGTTGGTGTTTCACATACGTCCCCCCATCCTCCGGGTAAGGCCCACCGCCCATCCTGCGCCTCTTTGACTAACAAAATTTTGCCATCACAGATTACACCAGCACGCACATCGACTTTCGGTGTCGGATACCCTGTCTCTGGTAGATATAGGTTCTCAACTTGTGTCACTGAGCTTCCCGCCAGATCGGCAATCATTTGATAGGCAATGCGCTTGACTTGATCGAATCGTTCTAGGTCATAGCCATCTTGACTATACGCTTCTCCCGCCTGAGCAATGGCTTGTAGCTCTTTGGCCATTGATAACCAAGAATGCATCTTCACTCCTTGTGTTCATCCATAGAAAACACTCAAAACACTAGCATAAACAGTGAATAAAGATGTGATATAACCCCTGAGAATTTGAATTACCGATGTTGCATAGAGTATCCCAGCCAAAAAGAATCAACCGCTTCCGCCGCCATAGGCTTGCCATAATAATAACCTTGGCACAGGTGATAACCTTCACTAACTAGGAACTGGTGCTGCTCATAGGTTTCCACCCCTTCGGCAACCACCTGTAAACCAACCGCATCACCTAGGCGGAAAATCGCTCGACTAATCTCGACATCATTGTCATTCGACGGTAAATCAGAGACAAACGAGCGATCCAATTTTAATTTCGTCACCGGCAATTTTTTTAAATAAGATAATGATGAATAGCCCGTCCCAAAATCATCTACAGCAATTCCGATACCCAGATTACGAATGTCCATAAGACGATTGATCGCGGTTTCACTCTCATGCATGACAAAACTTTCGGTAAGCTCAATCAACACCTGCTGGGCGTCTAATTGGTATTCATCGAGCACCTGCGTTAGTAAGACCGAAAAATCCGACTGCATAATTTGCTTGCCCGAGACATTGATCGTTATAAAGTCCAAACGTACACCGTTATCATTCCAGGTCTGCATCTGGCGACACGCCGTTCTAAGCACCCATTCACCTAAAGACAAAATGAGATTATGGTCTTCTGCTATCGGAATAAACTGTTCAGGAGAAATTAAGCCCTTTTTCGGATGTTGCCATCGGACCAACGCTTCAACACCAACACAGCGTTGTGATTGAATATCGACAATTGGTTGATAATGAACCATCAACTGCTCATTATCGATGGCAATGCGTAAATCACTCAATAATTCAGTAACAGCAACTAACTCTGACGACATTTCTGGTAAGTAGAAGTGATACTGATTACGGCCTAAATCTTTCGCTCGATACATGGCTAAATCGGCATGTCTAAGTAGTGTATTAATATCATTCCCGTCGTTCGGATAACGAGCGACCCCAATACTGGCTGAAATAAAGAAGTCACCACGACCTAAATCATAGGGCTGCGACAACGTTTGGCACAACCTGTGCGCAATATCGCCGATCACCGAACAATCTTTTAAGTCGCTAAGCAGAATGGCAAATTCATCACCACTATGACGACTTACGATATCTTGTTCTCTGATAACATTGCTCATCCGCTCTGCGGCATGACATAGTAGAATATCACCGACGGTATGCCCCAACGTATCATTGACCTGTTTAAAGTTATCTAAGTCGACAAAGAGCAATGCCATGGTGATATCTTGCTCCACCGGAGCTTGGATGCATTCCTCAAACTTTTCGATAAATAAAGTTCGGTTCGGCAGGTGCGTCAACGTGTCATAGTGGGCAAGGTGGTAAATATTTTCTTGGGCTTTAACTTGATTAGAAATGTCATACATAGTGGCAATGTAACGCTCTATCTCGCCATGTACGCCAAATAATGTGGTCAAGCTTAACCACATAGGAATGCTATTTCCGTGTTTGTCACACTGCCAAACTTCCCCCTGCCATCCCCCACTCATCTGTGCTGTGCGCCATATTTTCTCGTAAAAATATTGGCCGTGATAGTCACTGCGTAAGCTATCGAGGGGTTTTGCTAATAATTCATCTTCGTGATAACCAAAAATTTGCTGTGCAGCGGCATTCACTTTGATAATACAGCGATTGACATCCAAAATAAAAATGCCGTCCATCGTGCTAGAAAACACTTTTGCCGCAAGATTTAATTCAACATCGGCATCTTTACGCTGGGTAATATTGGCAACCGAGGCAACCGTATAAACCTGACCATCTTCTTCAAGCGGTGCTAAACCTAATTCAACGGGGAATTCCCAGCCATCCTTATGTAAGGCATACAAGTCACGCCCGACACCTAACATTAACGTTTCAGGTTTTTGTACATAACCTAGGCGATGAGCTACATGACCATTACGATAGCGCTCAGGTAATAACATCTCAATCGTTTGCCCTTCGACCTCATGAGCCTCATACCCAAAAATTTCTTCAATACGCTTATTGACGATACGGATGATGCCATGATGATCGACCACCAGTATCGCCTCTGGCATGGTATTAATAATATGGCTGATACGGTTCTGGCTGCGCTCTAAACTCAACTGCTCTCGTTTCAGCTCTTCAATATCATTAAAGCAGCCAAACCATTTTAATACGGTGCCATATTCGTCATGCACAGGAACGAATAAAACATTAAACCAGCGCGAGTTCCCATCGTAACTCAATACGCGACATTCAACCGACAAAGGCTCACCAGCATGATCATGATGTTCCCAATAATCACTAAGCAGTGGTCGGTCATCAGGAACAATAAAATTGAGCCAAGATATTGAGCCTGTCGTGAACGATTGTGCGCCGGTGTAAGCTAAAAATTGGGAATTAACAAAATGGCATTCGCCCAAAGCAGATAGCTCGATAATCAGTTGCGGGAGTGCTTCGATCACTTGGCGAAAATGCTGCTCACTGGCACGTAAATTATTCTCTGCATACCACTTTTCAGAGACTTCTTCGAACACAAGAATGGCGCCGCTCACCACTTCACCTTGTGAATGATAAGGCATGATACGTAACACGTAGACTTGTTTAAGCTCTTCGTTATGAAGCAGCGTTTGCTGTGAGCTTCCTGACTTGATGACATCTTGTATCATAATGTCGATATCAGGCAGCGGCATCGCCCAACTGAGTTGAGAAATAACCTTTCCCACCGCAGATAAAACCCCCGTATTTTTGATAATTGAGCGGCATGCGTGATTGGCTTGGGTAACACATAACATCTCATCAACAACCAACAAGGGAAACGCGATACACTCTTTGATATTGAAAAGATCGCGATGACTGCGTTCTATGACTTCAAAGTAAGATTCAAACTGGGCATAAACGGAAAGATGGGATGGCGCATGAGCGATATGGCTCATCGCATTACGCTGTGTATCGAGTAAAAATGTCGTGACCGCTTGCTGCAAGTCTCGCCCGTCATCTTCCTCCTGCAATTTAAATAGCAGGATCATGTACTGCTGAATAAACGGTGCAATATCTGACAAGGGAAGCTCTAATGTCCCCCACGGCACTGTGATATTGAAAAAGGCGTTTGCCGTTTTGATCATATGCACACTCAAAGTGGCATCCACATGTCCCTGTCTCAAACAAATGTGAATGTAGTCGTCTTCAACAACCGGCTCACCTTTAGCCGCTTCATCACAATAAGTCAGACCAATATGTCCTTTCGATGCTGGCGGCGAGCCACTCTCTAGATACACTGGCGTTGAGCCACTTTGCGAAATACAATCAAAAACCTGACTCATCGCCTGTTTTTCTTGGACAAGAATCTTAACTAACGCTCGATCAATAGAGGACAAAACCGTAATCAATGACGCTTCTGTTACGGTGAGTTCACGATTAACCACAATACTGATATCCATAACTCCATAGATTTCAGATGATTGATGGGATTCGTATTTCCTATTCATCACCAGGTCCTATTTTTTAAGCTCTTAGTATTTCGCGTAGTGTATATCTCGAACCACCTTGTGGCACGTAATAGTCACCACTCACAGTGATTGTGTTTACATTTTCTCATATGCAACTATCCATTAGTGTTAAGCATAGACAAGTCACTGGCAGTTACCAACTTTGATTTGTAGTTTGCTCACACTAATCACACATAATCTTAACCTTACCTTAACTTAACTCGGTGTTATGCTTATAGCATGAACTAGGACTATCCCATCTCGTACGTCGTCTGCGTATTCAATACATAGGGAAACTGCCATGAAAACACGACTACTAAAACAAAATCGTCTAACTGAAAATGATGTTACGGACGAATCGGTCTATCGCGCTCGACGCCAATTGCTTAAATCAATGGGGTTTATTGGCGCAGGTTCATTACTCGCGCCCACCGCCAATGCTTTTAGTCTCTTTAATGATGACAAGCCAGCTAAACAATTTCCTATCACACCACTTCATTATCAAAAAGCGACAGGACCTGAAACCAAATTGGTTCAAACCCCTTTCGATAAAGTCACGACCTACAATAACTTCTATGAATTTGGCACCAGTAAAAGCGATCCCGCCGAGAATGCGCAAGATTTTCAAGTCGACCCATGGACATTGACGATCGAAGGTTTAGTGGATAACCCCATCACTCTCGATTATGACGATTTATACAAACGCTTTCCCCTCGAAGAACGCATCTATCGATTTCGTTGTGTGGAAGCATGGTCAATGGTGATCCCATGGATAGGTTTTGAGCTACGCCATCTCATTGAACTTGCCAAACCTCGCTCGTCGGCCAAATATGTCGCGTTTGAAACCTTGTACGATCCCAAACAGATGCCAGGACAAGCAAGTCGCTTTGTCGGGGGCGGGTTAGATTACCCTTACGTTGAAGGGCTAACGATAGAAGAGGCAACGCATCCATTGACACTACTCAGCGTCGGTTTATATGGTAAGACACTCAAACCACAGAATGGGGCTCCTATCCGCTTAGTCGTGCCATGGAAGTATGGATTTAAAAACATAAAATCGATTGTCAAAATTCGTTTGACCGATACCCAGCCTGATAATACGTGGAATTTACTCGCCCCAAATGAATATGGGTTTTATGCCAACGTCAATCCTAACGTTGATCATCCACGTTGGAGCCAAAAAACCGAACGTCGTATTACCAACGGTGGGTTATTGTCAACAAAACGAATTAACACGCAATTATTCAACGGTTATACAGAAGTGGCTAGTCTCTATAAAAACCTCGACTTGAAGAAAAACTTTTAATATGTTCAAACGAAATTGGCGTATCTCACCAAGACAACGTATGTTACTCAAAGCCTTGTTGCATGTGGTGATTAGTGGTTATCTTATTTTAGTATTTTGGCTCGGGGTACAAGATAGGTTAGGCGCCGATCCCGTCGATGGATTACTGCATTTTACCGGCATTGGAGCCATTAATTTACTGCTTATCACCCTGTGTATTTCACCACTAAGTCGCGTGTTGGGTGGCGAGATCATGCGGTTTCGGCGTCTCATTGGTGTCTACGTTTTTGTCTATGCCCTATGCCACATGCTCACCTTTATCGTTTTTATCTTAGGGCTAGATTGGTCACAGCTGGGTAACGAAATTGTTAAGCGTCCATATATTACGGTTGGTTTTAGTGCGGTGCTACTATTGCTAGCATTCACGATCACTTCTCCCAATCGCGTGCGACGTAAAATGGGCAGAAGCTGGCAAACCCTGCATCGCTGGGTCTATTTGGCTCTGTTTCTTATGTTGTTGCATTATTCGTGGTCACAAAAAACAATCTGGTCAGGGCCTATTTTCTACTGGGGTATCGCATTCATCATCATGTTACCGCGCATCCAGCGATGGCTAACCACATGGAAAAAGAAGGCCCGGGCTAAGACTTAGTGCTAATCAGTAAGCCTGAGTACTCAATAACACGTATTGGTTGTATTTGCGCCTCCATCGGCAAACCGCAATAGTCGTACTCTCATCTGATAAACGCGCAACAGGCCAAAATCACTAGCCTGTTGCGCGTTTATGGTATGGAACATAGTTATCTTATAATGAATGAATCATTTATTAATATTCAATCACCACGTCATCACTCGGGATACTACAACACGACAGAATATATCCTTCCGCGACATCATCATCAGTAATACCACCATTGTGGTTCATTTCAACATTGCCCTGCACTTTTTTAACCTTGCATGTGCCACAAATTCCCATTCCACATGCTCTAGGAATCGTTAAGCCAGCTTTCGCTGCGGCGGCATGAACGGTATCACCAGGCGCAATCTGCACGCGTTTTTCACTGGTCGTGAAACTGACTTCAATCAAATCACTTTCCGTCAGTGCATCGGCTTCCTCTGCGGCAATTTCAGCGCTTTGTACCGCTTGCTCTTCTGCATTTTCAGGGGTCGCTCCAAAAGTTTCTTCATGATAATGCTGCATGTTGAAGCCAATCTTTACCAGAATTTCTCGCACTGCCCGCATATAAGGGGGTGGACCACAACAAAATATCTCGCGTTCATGAATATCTGGCGTCATCATCAATAGCTTAGCTTCATCAAGGTAACCGCGATATCCAGACCAATTCTGCCCTGATTCCAAGCGTTCACAAATCAAGTGCAGTTGAAAATTGGCGATACGCGACGTCATGAACTCTAACTCAGCGTGGAAAATGATGTCATGTGGTGTACGTGAACTGTGTATAAACGTAATATCAACATCCGTATTGGTGTCATAGATCCACCGAGCCATTGACATCAAGGGTGTGATACCCACTCCACCGGATAAATACAGGACTTTTTCGGAAGGAAAATCGATACTATTGAACTCTCCCACAGGTCCATGCACAGCCAGCTCTGAGCCTTCTTCTAAATGATCATGGATCCAGTTAGATACCCAGCCACCCGGCACGCGTTTCACCGTGATAGAAAAACTATACGGTACCGACGGAGAACTCGATATCGTGTAAGAGCGAAATACCTGTTCACCATCAATTTCCAGCTCGAGTGTCACAAACTGACCCGGCTTGAAAAAGAACATCACGGGTTGATCCGCCATGAAACAAAATGTCTTGGTATCCCATGTTTCTTGAATGGTTTTCACGCAACGAACCGCATGACGACCGTTGTCCCAAATCTGTGTTTCGACAGGAATGAAAGAGCCACCAGTAGTGACTGAATTAATTGGGGTATTCATATCCGGCTTCTCCGCGACGGTGAGTGTAATTGTATCCCTCCATGGGTTGTCCGTATTGTTGAGTTATCTGTGTTTTACAAGTTACCCATTTACGACATGGAGTTATCCAAAACAGTCAAGGCATCACAACAGTGTGATCTCATGTCTTAAATAGGATCGGTACATGTCGTGTTTAGACTCCTTGCAAGCAACCCAATAATGGCAGGATAGCGCTAAGCCGCGCAGCAATTCACCGCTGTGATCGACAGGCCCGCAAGGAAGCCCAGAATGGGCATATCGTCCACATTTCCAAGTAGAAGATAGCGCCATGAATCAAAACGATATTCTCAACATTACTTACCCAAGCATGGATGTCGCGCGGGAAGAAGTAAAAAAAATGCTCAGTGAACGTCAAGCCGATTATTCACTGCCGCGTCCGCTATACAATGACCCATTATTATTTCGAATAGATGTAGAAGAAATTTTTCAAAAAGAATGGCTGTTTGTTGGCATGACCAGTGAAGTACCCAATAAAGGCGATTACTTTACGGTTGAAATTGCTCAAGATCCGGTGCTGATTGTGCGTGATGCCGAGGGTCACGTAAACGCCTTCCACAACACCTGCCGCCACCGAGGCTCACGTATTTGTACTGAACATCGTGGTAAGGTCGCTAACTTAGTGTGTCCTTATCACCAATGGACCTACGATACCAAAGGTAATCTACTGTTTGCCGGCACAGAAATGGGCAATGAATTTGACAAGCAACAACACAAGTTGAGCCCAATCCATTGTAAAAATGCAGGGGGATTTATCTTCATTTGTTTGGCTGATACCCCGCCAGAATCTGATTTCGATGAATTCTTAACTTCATTAGAAGAATACATGGCGCCGTACGATATCGACAACACCAAGCTTGCCGTTGAATCTAACATGTACGAAAAAGCCAACTGGAAACTTGTGTTAGAAAATAACCGTGAGTGTTACCACTGTTCTGGCAGTCATCCTGAGTTACTCAATACCTTACTCGAATGGGATGATACGACAGACCCACGTGCGACTCCTGAGTTCTTAAACTATTGTGAGCGCATGGCATCGGAATGGGATGAAGAAAACATCCCGCACGCGCATAAAAACTTTGGCAAGCGCAACCGGTTAGTGCGTATGCCGTTGAAAGAAGGCACATCGGTCATGACAATTGATGGCTCACGGAGTTGTCAAAAAATGTTAGGGCGAATTAAAAACGATAAGCTGGGTTCCTTGCGTATTTTACACTTACCAAACTCTTGGAACCACATGCAAAGTGACCACTTTATCATCTTCCGCGTTCTGCCTATTTCAGCGCAAGAATCGATGGTCACCACCAAGTGGTTTGTTCATAAAGATGCCGTCGAAGGTGTCGACTATGATACTGACACACTGCGTCGTGTCTGGGATGCCACTAACGATCAAGATCGTAAGCTAGGAGAAGAAAACCAACGCGGAATTAATTCGCTACGCTATCAACCAGGCCCCTATTCCAAAACCTTCGAATATGGCGTGATTGACTTCGTGAACTGGTATTCAGACACCCTGCAAAAACATCTTTAATTACCACTGCAAGTGCCAAACATACCAATCAATCTGGGAGACGCAAGCTCCCAGTTTTTTATGGATGGGATTTAACCTGAGTACAGCATCCCTGAGTACATATCATCACCTCTAGCGCGTCATTCTCCTCACTTGTCGCCATCATGGTTGCTCGACTGACCCTACCCGAACTCTACTACAACAAAGCCCGCGAATGTTCGCGGGCTTTGTTTATACCATTATTCTTTAATACCAAAGACTAATGAGCGATTTGTTGCGTTTCACTGTATTGATGACTCCAGTTAATCACATTTTCCACATCAGGCAGTAATATCCCTTCCGCCTCAACGCGTAATAACATATCCCAAAATCCGTCACTACTGGCATCATCTGCCGTCGCCAACCAACGCTCAATACTACTTTGTACACTGCTAATTTCATGGGACTCACATACCATCCCTAAGCCTTGAAGTTCTAATACAAAATCGTCCATATCGACCAAATCTGCATGCATCATATTGTCACTCTCCAATCTAGGGAGGCATCCAGCCTCCCTGTGCTTGTGATGTTTTGATAGGCTTCCTTCATCAGCCCCTCACCATTATCGAACGGCCACACATCAGGCCGACGCAGCTTTTGTATATAAGTGTTGTTCAGAGCGCAAACCTTTATATAGGCTCCAACACATAATGATCAGGACGAGGGTAAACGGAAGCCCTGTCGTGACCGCTCCAGCCTGCAGCGCAGTGAGTGCTTCAGAACCACCGCCGACGAGCAGTGTCATCGCGATTAAACCTTCCACTACCGCCCAAAACACACGTTGACCAACGGGAACATCTTCTTTGCCTCCGGCCGTAATACTATCAATCACCAATGATCCTGAATCTGATGACGTCACAAAGAACACTAAAATCAACAATGTACCCACAATAGATAGCAAGGTACTCACTGGAAGGTGATCAAACATTTGATACATGGCTAATGCGACATCACTAATACCATTCGACAACTCACCAACACCGGATGTCGCTTGTTTCAATGCCGTACCGCCCATCACACTTAACCACACCATGGTCACCAAGGTAGGAATCAGTAACACGGCAGTAATAAACTCTCGCACTGTCCGTCCTTTCGAGACCCGGGCGATAAACATACCGACAAACGGTGACCAAGACACCCACCACGCCCAGTAAAATACCGTCCAACCATGGAACCATTCCGTATCATCACGGCCAATCCAGTTGGAAAGAGGGATGAAATTATCGACATAACCCACCGCAATAGTACCAAACGTACTCACTATCGATAGCGTTGGCCCGACCACGACGATCAGGGCGATCAAACCGGCTGCAATGAACATATTGATATTACTCAATATCCTCACACCACCATCTAACCCTCGAGCAACCGAAATGATCGCGATGGTTGTCACGACAATAATAAACCCTATTTGCGTGGTGAGACCACTGGATATACCGAACAAATGACCCAGACCAGCAGCGGCTTGCTGCGCGCCGAATCCAAGCGATGTCGCCAAACCAAAGATTGTCGCAAGTACCGCAAGTATATCGATAAAGTTACCGATTGCGCCCCAACAACGTTCACCCAGTAATGGAAAAAACGCGGAACGGATAGTCAGCGGCAAACCTTTGTTGTAAGAAAAAAAGGCTAAGGCTAGCCCCACCACCGCGTAAATAGCCCAAGGGTGGAGTCCCCAGTGATACATAGTCGCGCTTAATGCGAGCGTTCTCGCCTCTTCTGTTCTCGGTGCAACATTCAATGGTGTACCGAACCAATCAGTATAGTAAGCTACCGGCTCTGCTACACTCCAGAACATAAGCCCAATGCCCATTCCAGCAGCGAACAGCATGCTAAACCAAGATAGATAAGAAAACTGAGCTTTGGCATCTTTACCACCTAGACGGATTTTACCGACTGGGGATAACAGTAGAAATACACAAAAGACCACAAAAATATTACAGCCAACGATGAAAAACCAATCAAAGTTGTTGATAGACCAACTACGTACGCTGGTGAGTATGTGGTTTGCTCCTTCTGGAAACACTAAAGTAAGCACGATGAATAAAAGAATGAGCACGGCACTGGTGCCAAATACCGGGTTATGGATGTCCATTCCCAGCACATTAACGTTATCTTGCCCAATACAATAATCCGTATCATACAATTCTTTCGTCTTACGCTTTTTATCACGTTTTCGACTCTCGACTGCATTTTTCATATGATCCCTCTTTCCATGATGGTTCGTATTCGGTTCATTTCAATAAACCAATCACCTATCTGCAGTACATCCTGACTCTGCGCTTTATGACTGATGAACAACATTCTCTTCTATCAGTAAATCCAAAACGGCTTGAGCCATGTCTTCTACTGACTCACCTTTAATGACTCGCCCTCCTGTTGATTCTGTTTTCGCGGTCGCGGCTTTAAACCGGTCCGCCGCACTTTTCGCTTTCACCACTTTCAAGCGTTTCGCTTTTGGATTAGCCATGCTTTCTTCCCACTGTTGCCTCTCTTGGTCAACAACGCGCTCCGCCACCTCTTGAGTGACAATGTCACATTTTCTTGCTCGCCCAAATGCGCTTTGTCGTGGTATTTTCGCCGCCAGATCGACACTGGCAACAAAGGGCAACGACACTTGAATGGCGCGGCGTTGACCACGCGGCAAGGCTTGCAACACTTTGGCTTTGCCGTTATCGATCGATAATATCTCAGCAACTCCCATCACCATGGGACAGCGTAACTGCTGCGCAAGCAAAAATGGGAGCATCCCAGATGACTCACCGCCTTCTGCTCGCATTCCAGTCAAAATGATATCTGGCGTATTCATCTTAAAATGGGCAGTCAGCGTACTCACCGCATCCTCTTCGGGGGCTTGAGCTAATACACGAATCTGCTCAAGTCCCATACCGCTATAGTAAGCGAGTGCTGGGTCACTCGGATCCCCTGCGTGCACAATATCAAGTTCACTCCCGGTTAAACTTAAAGCGAGTTCTACCGCGCGAGCATCCGTATTTGC
>JBQGON010000036.1:0-26049 GCA_052087065.1 Vibrio sp.
TGCTTTTTGCGTCGGATAGAAAGACACACACTGCTGCGAATTCGTGGTCGCAATGCTATTAGGCACCGCTGAGCGCAATTCACGTGACATTTTTTCCAACAAAAACTGTGCCTGCATCTGGATTCTCTGTCTAGCAACGGTATCAGAATACCCTTTGGCGCCTAATTCAATAAAACGACTCACCCCAAGAACGATAATTGCCGCGACCACAATGGTGATAATCATTTCAATGAGAGTAAACCCGCCACGGCGCTGCATTAATAATTCCCTCGAAATCCGACTAAGGAATAGTTGCCATACTTCCCCGTATCCACCACCACTTTAATACGCTTGAGATCTGTAATAACCCCACTAACTTGCCCGCTAGAATCAATATAGCTCGCACCAATGGTGACGGTAAAATGGGCATATTGATTGGTCATGTTCATACCAAGAAGCTCGCTTAACTGGCCGACCGTTGGCTGCGAGCCACAATCAGTGGAATGATCGCTATACCAACATCCGATAAAATCATCGACATCATTAAAATTAGTTGGTGTTTCGGAATCATCCGCCCCTAATAAATTGGGCGCAGTGCATGATGTGTTCTTCTCTTGGCAGCGCACTTCTCTTCCATTCCTGCCACTATTTTGGTCAAACGGTAGTGCTAAGATACGATTCATTAAACCTTGTTGTAACTCGGCAGCGCGAATTTGGTAATGCGGACGTGCCGAACGCTCAACCTGTGGATAGAGAAAAGTGGCGAGTGTCACCATGGCAAAGGCTAAGAGTACCATTGCAATAATGCTTTCAATTAAGGTAAAACCACGCTCTCGCTTAACCGGATGCGACGCGTACCTAATCAGCAACATTAATTGCAGCCCCCCCGATGAACATACCCCTGGGAATTGATACAGACTTGCGCAGAACTTTGCGCTGCCGTAATGGTGATGGTGACGCCTTGTTGTGCCGCGTCAATCGGGCTACCTAATAAATTAAAGTGGATCTGGGTCAGATTTGGCAACGCCATAAATGTCACACTTTGAGTAAAAACCGCATTACTCTGTCCGTTATCGCCACCAACTTGACTCGCACGTTCACATGCCACGACTGAACCAATACAATGCGCCTGCAAAGACAATACGTAATCAGCATTGTCATCGAGCGACGCAAGATTCGATTGCATGCGTTGCAGTTGCACTTGCCGTATGACAGCAATCACTTGCTCTTGCATGGTTAACGCAGAAAAATTATCTTTGCCTGCATATCGGCTTGCCGCATAGACCGAGACGATAGAAATCAACACGATAACAACAATCAACTCAATCAAAGTAAAGCCTTGAGAACGTAAAAAGCCTTCCCGCACGACAGTACGAGAAGGCTGTATAGACATGGGGCGAATCATCATTAACGCCTAAACCCGCATCATTAATTACTACAGTTATTCAACTTAATACTCGGCTCACTGTTTTTATTTGCCGCTTGAGCATACGAGACATAGCAATCATTGGTTGTTGGCGACGTACTAGAAGAGTAACCAACCGTACCTGTATCAGTGCCGGTCACAAGGTTCCAATCGGTACCGAGCCCAGAGACTACACTGTCTAACGCTGATGAAGTCGCTTCTGGATAGCCAAATATTGTTGTAACATCTTTACCATTTATCGTCACTGTTGCTGACGACGCGGCCTCTTTTCCCTCGATGGCAGCCTTACCATAGACAATACCTGCTGCTCCTTTCATTGCCCCTTTGAGTCCTTCTGCAGCCGCCTCACGTGCATCATCTTGTAGGTTCAAGAATTTTGGTGCCGCCGTTACCGCTAAAATCCCCAAAATAACAATGACTACCACCAACTCAATCAGTGTAAAACCGCCTTGTTTTTTCATATTTTTCTCACTACCTATTGTTAATAAAGTTTTCAGTATTGCGCCAATTACTGTTGTAGGTTTACTTGTACTTGGCCTGTTGCTAACGAGTACACAAATTGATGGGCCGTACCACCAGCTAATTGGGTATACGTGCATGTATTGGCAGAACTGTCTGCCTGTCTCGAATACTGTACCGACGTCTCTTGCGGGTTGACCGTACCCTGCGCCACATCAGGTGGATTTTGTAATAAATTGGCCATTAATGCCGCACAAGTACTATCGGTAAGACCTGATGGATACGCATTGCCATCGTTGATCGCCAACGGATAACCATCACTCCCCCTATTACTTTGGCCGGCGTTATCGGACTCTGTCAACCATAGCTCGACGCCATCATAGTTCACCGCATTATGCTCTTGCACTTGCGGACGAGCCTCGGCTTCCCACTGCGCCCTCGCAGAGAGCACCGCGGTCGCGAAACCACCCGCAACGCCTTGAATGCTGGATTTTTTAGCTTCATCAGTCACATTAATAAACCGTGGCAGTGCAACGACAGCCAATAAGCCAATCACCACAATAACCACCACGAGTTCAATTAAAGAAAACCCCTTTCTATACGAATTATATTGCATATTTCCGCTTCTATCCATCACTATGACTGATGGGCGTGTAAATCGATCATAAAAATTGCTAATCCATGTTGATCAAGGCTAATTTGCACTTGATACACATCCGTATACCGATAACGACAGGTATAATGCGAAGAAACATCGCTTGTACTAATCATAGGCGAAAAATTCGCAATAGATCGTTGAGGGTATAAAATAGCAAGCAGTGTATTACACCATTCATTCTGACTGCCCTGAACTTTAGGCCAACCTTGCGCATCCAGCAAAACACGGCGATGCTCCAAATCAATGAACGCAGGTTTTTGCGCTAACAGCCACCGTTGCTTAATTCGAATAGACCGCTGCCACATTTGCGATACAGCCAACGTAAACGCGGTTTTCTCAGCCTTATCTTCAATTTTAGTCGCTTGATCCAGCAACACAAACACCACCAGGCTAATCACCACGATAAACATCACAAGATTAACTTTTTTTGCCATTTAACGGCCTTTTATCGCATCCATCATGCCCCACATCGGCATAAATATTCCTAGCGCAAGCACGAGTACCATGGCCGCGACCAGAACCAACAGAATAGGCTCAATTCTAGCGGTTAATGTTTTCAAATCGTAATCGACTTCACGATCATAAAAGTCCGACACTTCCATTAATAATTCATCAATTTGCCCGGTTTCCTCACCGACTAATAACATCTGTAACACCAATGGGGTAAATATTTTCGCATTCGTCGCCGTTTGCGAAAGGCTCGAACCACTCTCAATCGAGGACTTCATTTCCAGCAGACGTTTCTCTAAGAATTTATTTTGCAGCGCTTCAGCCGACAGCGATAATGCTTGGTTTAACGGAACCCCGGCTCTTAACATTAAGGAAAATGTACGGGAAAAGCGTGAGAGCTGTGCTCGGTTAATAATATCGCCAACTATCGGCATTCTTAGACGAAAATGATCCCAACGCTCCCGACCGTTTTCAGTACCAATCCAAGCTCGCACAGCAAAAATAACGCCAGCGATGATCGCGAGCATCCATCCCCAATAATGAACAAAAAACTCCGATGTTGAGAGTAAAATCCGGGTTGGTAGCGGTAATTCAGCTCCAAAACGTTGAAACATTGACGCGAATTGAGGAATCACTTTAAGGTTTAAAATAAACATCGCAATCATGACAAAAGCGATCACAAATAGTGGGTAGCGCATCGCCGATTTAATACGTTTACGCGTTTCAACTTCTTGTTCATAGTATTGCGACAGTTGTAATAACGCTTCGTCTAAGCGACCGGTGTTTTCCCCAACGTTGATTAACGACACAAACAATGAACTGAATACACCAGAGTGTCGCTGCATTGCGGCTGACAAACTGCGCCCATTGGTTAGTTCACTTGAAACATCTTCGAGCGCTTTTTGCAGTTGCTTATCTTGGCAATTTTGCGTAAGACCACGCATCGCTCTTAACAAAGGCACCCCAGCCTTAGTCAAGCTATACAATTGCCGACAAAAAATGACGAGCACTTCCAAAGGGACCGCGGGCTGTAATAATGCTCGCCAATCGAAACCACTACCGAACATCATCGCTTTCGCTTTTCCTGCCTCGATAGACGTTGGAATAATGCCTCGCCCCATGAGCGCCTCAGCAGCCAACTCAGCCGTTGGCGCTTCAATACTTCCGGTGGTAGCACCTCCACCGATTTTGTGGCCTTGATAACGATACGTCGGCATCAAATACCTCTATAGAAAGATTGGTTGTTCGACACCAGAAGAATCGCCTTCTGCTAGAGCCATCACTTCATCGAGACTGACTAACCCTTTCAAGGCATGTTCCATTGCAGAGACCAATAATGGTTTATATGTTGTTGATTGCCGTGCATGGGTTGCAAACGCGACAGCATCATTGGAACGCAGGTCATCGATCATGGTTTGATCCAATTCGAGCATTTCAAACACACCAAGACGGCCACGAAAACCGGTCATATTACAGCTTTGACACCCGCGTCCACGACTAAACTGGGCAAACTCTTGGTGTGGGAAACGCACCTTCAACCACGCCTGACGGGATTCATCGAGTTCGTCGTTTTCTCGGCAATCAGGACACACTTTTCTCATCAAACGCTGTGCGACCACCGCGCGTACCGCACTGGCAACCAGATAACCCGGCGCCCCCATGTCCATTAAGCGTAGAGCACTATCTACCGCATCGTTAGTATGCAGAGTACTTAATACCAGATGCCCCGTTAATGCGGCCCGCAAGCCAATTTCAACCGTCTCTTGGTCGCGCATTTCCCCAATAAGAATAATATCAGGATCTTGGCGTAAAAACGTTCTTAAAATCGTTGAAAAACTCAAACCTATCTTGGTGTTGACCTGAACTTGGTTAATACGTGGAATACGATATTCAACAGGATCTTCTGCGGTAATAATTTTCTTATCCGCTTCATTGAGCTCACTGAGTGCACCATATAAGGTGGTGGTTTTTCCGGATCCCGTTGGCCCGGTCACCAAAATCATGCCGTAAGGACGACGTAACTGCTTACGTAGCCTAGTCAAAAGTGCCTCAGGAATCCCTGATGAATCTAACCGGCGAACTCCCGCTGATTGATTTAATAAACGCATGACAACCGATTCACCGTGCTGCACCGGCATGGTAGACATCCGCACATCAACCGATTGACCTTTCACCGTCACACGAAACCGGCCATCTTGCGGTAAGCGCTTTTCAGAGATATCTAAATTTGCCATCAATTTAAGTCTTAAGACGAGCGCAGGTGCAATATTCACTTCATTGAGCAAGGTTTCATGTAAAATCCCATCAATGCGTTGGCGTAAGCGTAGAACTCGCTCGTCGGGTTCTATATGAATATCGGAGGCACTGACTTGTATGGCATCTTCAAATAAAGAATTAATCAGCTTCACGATGGTAACATCGTCAGATTGATTGCCAGGATCATCTAGTAAATTAACGCTATCGGTTGTCTGATGCTCTGCTTGTAACTGCTCTGCAAAGCCAGCAATTTCCTTGGTACGGCGATAATAACGATCAAATCCTTCCACTAACTGATGTTCTGGCGCAATGACAAATTCAAAATTATACTGAGGTAATTGATTCAACAGTGCTTCTTGCGCGAACAAATCAGCAGGATCACTCATTGCTATGCGTAAGGAACTCCCACTTTGGGCAATCACTAGGGCGCGTAAACGGCGAGCGTGCACTTCAGGTAATAATTGCACGGCCTCTATATCCACTTGAGCACGGTTGATATCAATCAAAGGCAGGCTCAATTGTTGAGACAAAAAACTCAGCATTTGGTGCTCGGAGAGAAACCCCAATTCGATGAGCATCGCCCCCAGTTTTAAACCGGTATTCTTTTGTTGCTCAAGAGCCTGTGTCAATTGTTCCTCGGTGACAATCCCCTCTTCAACCAACAAATCGCCTAAGCGCTTACGCAGTTTAATTTGCATGCCCACCTCCTTGTAGCGAATCCAATGCCTGTAATCGTGTTTGAATAAATTTGATGGAATCAGAAGAAATACCCACATGAGATAAAGCCTGATGATAAGCATGTTGGGCTAAATCAAGGTGGTCTGCACGCTCTTGTTGAATGCCAAGGCCAAGCCACCAGCGCGCATTGTTCGGTTCGAGCTGCACTAATTGCTGATAGCTCGTTAATGCGATTGCGTATCGCTTATTTTTGTTGGCGAGCGCCGCCCTTAATGATAAATATCCAACACTGGGCTCATCCACCATAAAAGTTAACGGCGTCAGTGCGGCGGCCATTTCTTTTTCTTGAATTAACATACGAGCCAACGCTAAACGGAGCGATACACCTTGTGGTGTACGATTAATACCTTCCTGTAACACTTGATACGCATGGTAAGTATCTTCTTTTCCATAATAAAGTGCGGACAGTGCCTTGCGCAGATTGGCATCATCTGGAGTGTAGCGTAGTGCCTCTTGATAGCTGCTAATAGCGTCATCAAACTCATTGCTATCCAAAGCTTTTTCAGCTCTTGATTGCGCTTTCTGAGCTAATTGGTGCGGCGTTAACGTCACCTGCTGTACCGTCATCTCAGTGCGGGGAGCTGACGGATGTTCTCTCTGCTGAGAATCGCTGTGTGGCTGACTCACTGGCGATACATCACTCGGTGTCTGTGAAACCGTTGACATCGCGACGCTATTGTCCAGTGGTGCTGCCGCAGTTTGCGGTGCCGTGACTTGGGCCAGTGCTGCCGTATGGTGGGAATACACGGGAGTATTATCAGTGGTGGTTTTCTGGGTTGGCGAGAGTATTGGCTCGCGCGCATCATCACTGACCGAACGAAGATTCTCGGTGGTCGCGGCAGAGTTCACTGGGTGTCCTGAATTCACGGCCCATCCGCCCACCGCAAGGCTTAACAGAAAACCACCGACCGCCCACACCCAGCGCGGCTGTTGCTTCACTCGCGGTGCGCTCACGGGCTCAATATCTTGCAGTGAAGACTGACGCCGCTTGGCCAATTGACTTAACGCTTGATTAACGTCACTCATTACTTACTCCATCCCCAGAACAAGGGCATTTTAAACTTAGGCTTACAAGCGTCACTACAATCATGAATCGCTGAAAAAACACTGGCATTATCAACCGAGAGACGCTGCTTATAAAAACTCAGCAGTAATGCTTTTTGGCCAATCTGATTAATCACGCGGGGGATACCTCGCGCAGCCCGCCACATGGCCTGTTTTTGCTGCAGGGTAAAAAGACTCGACGAACCGCCACAACTGGTTAAGCGACTATCGATATAAGCCACCGTTTCTGAAAAGGTCAGTGGTCTTAGATGAGCATTAAAAGTAATACGCTGCCTTAATTGCCGTAAATGATGCTGTGTTAAGCGCTCATCGAGTTCTGGCTGTCCAATCAACACCATATGTAACAACTTTTCGTGTTCAGTCTCTAAATTACCGAATAAACGCAACCCTTCCAAAGCATCATCGGGAAGCGCTTGAGCCTCATCAACCAACACCACAATGCGTTTATTCGCATGATGCAGGGACAATAATTTATTATGAATATGTTCAACTAAATCCTCTGACTCCAGTTCAGGCAATTGCAATTCTGATGCAATCGCTCGTCGTAACTCTCGCCGAGACAACGCCGGATTCGGTAGATAAAGCAAGGTATACTGTTCCGCTAAATGCGCGAGCAGCATGCGGCAAACCATGGTTTTTCCAGTACCGACTTCGCCGGTAATTTTTACAATACCCTCGCCCATATCCAATGCACTACTCACCAATTGCAAGGCTTCATAATGCGAAGGTAAAGCCAAAAATAATGAGGTATCCGGGGTTAATTGAAACGGAAATTGCTTCAGCTCAAAATGCGCTAAATACATCGCCAGTTACTTCTCATCTGGAACCCAGCGATGCATCATGTCACGAGACCGTTGCAACTCTTGCTGCCAAGTATTCACCCCAACCACTGTAGGTTTAAGTAAAATAACCAATTCGGTTTTTTCAGACACATTGGCTTTACTCCGAAATAAATGCCCAATACCGGGCAAATCACCTAGGAATGGCACTTTGGTCGTCTTATTAACGGTATTGGTTTTCATTAATCCACCAATCACCACCACATCGCCATCCTTCGCGCGTATCACTGAGTCGGATTCACGAATCGAGCTTTTCGCGAGTGGCAATTTTATCGTTTCGCCCTGATAACTGATGGTTTTCAAATCTTCATTCACATCAATCACCGCTGGGTGAACATGCAACTGCACATTGCCTTTATCATCAATTTGTGGAGTCACATCTAAGGATATACCCGAGAAAAACGGGGTTAAGTCAATATCTGGGGCCACATTGGAGTTATCACCAGAGCCCACTACTGCCGACAAGTTAGTTACATAATATTGATCGGTACCGACTTTAATGACGGCTTTCTGATTATTTGATGCGGTCACTCGTGGGCTTGAGAGCACGTCAATATCGCCTTGGGTTGACATAAAACTCATGACGCCTTGGAACGATCCGTCAGTAATCGCCAAGTTAGTGACGCCTCCCAATAGATTTCCAATGCCATCCATACCCGGCAAGCTAATGTCACCATTAATTCCCACGGAGGCATCACTGCCTAAACTCAGATTTTGCCAATTAATCCCTTGTTGGTAACTATCGTTTAATGTCACTTCTAAAACTTTCGCTTCTAAGATGACTTGGCGATGGAGACGTTTTTGCGACATATTAAGAAAACGCCGCACTTCGCGAATCTGTTCGGGTAATGCATGCACCGTAACAACGCCGGCTTGTGGGGAAACCACAACGTTTTGTCCTTGCCCCTTACCAACTAAATGCGTTAAGGCACGCTCTAACTCGCTCCAAAAATCACTATAGCTGGTGGTATCAATCTCGGTCCCACCACTCATCGAGCCATTATTTTGTGATTCACGCTGATTCTGTTCATTGCCATCACCGCCTAGCAATTGATTTAAAGCAGAGCCACGCGTATTACTCGAGCTCCTTGATGACTGTTGTGAACTATCATTCGAATCATCATCATTGCTAGTGAGCGTTCCGGTATTGATTGAGGTAATAGAACGTCCCGAGCGTTTTAATTGTAAGTAATCGACCGGAATAGTCACCGTTCTTAACCCCGCAGGATAAACCTGAATGACCTTTCCTTGCTTATCTATCTCATAACCATAAATATCTCTAACAACCGACAACACTTCATCGAGTGTCACATCGGTCAAATCTACCGAGATATCGCCGGAGACGCCTGGGTGCATGGCTACACTGTAATCAGTACCTTTCACCAGACTGGCAAAAAAAGTATTGGCCTTGACATTATCGGCTTTAACCCGGAATCGTTTTAAATTCTTAGGGATCTGATGTGCTAATACATCAGATTCTGGTAACAAATCATTTTCAACAGATTGAGGCACTGTGGTTAAGCGTGATGCATTCGATTCTTCAATTGACTCATTCAATGCTCGCTTAACATCCACTGGATCACGATGTCCCATTGAACAGGCCGACAAACTGAAAACTAGGATTGAGCTCATCCATTTGTTCATATGTTTAATAACCTTAGTGTTTGATTTGTAGTGAATATAATTTCAACTGCCATTCTTGCGCATCACGCTGAATGGTCACGCCTGTTTGGTTAATCTCTTGCACGGTATATCCATCAACAACGTCCCCCTTTGTCACAACTTGGTCATGTATAACGGCAGAGCATTGCGACATACAAATAATACTGTTCAAAACGGGTAATCGACGATTCGTTGGTTCAGCTTGTGGCTCGGGTTGCGACCAATCTAATGGCCGTGTGGGGTCTTCTGCTGCATAACTGAACATAGGTAAACAAAGGCTTATCATTAATATCGCCTTTAGCTTAACCACGAATAAATTCTTTTTGTGTTCCAATCGTATAAACCTCAACTGATACTCTCGCTTTGGGATACTGGGTGACCTTATAAGACAAGCGATGCCAATAATAATGAACCGATAAATTTTCCAACGATTTTAAATAATTGCGAATAGTAAAGTACTCACCAGACAACTCCATCCTGATTGGATGAATATAATAATGACTATAATCATCTTTAGCACTGGCCGACGATTTCCCCAAACGACGACTCGGTAACGATGTCATTTTTATCAATGTTAAGTTTGGCGTATTTTTTAGTACGCGTTGCAATAAGTGACTCATTTTTTTCGGTGAGACCATCCCTTCAACAGAATAAGCCAATTGCTGCGCCAAAATATGATGCTGGGCTGATAACTGATTAATCTGCTGATCAAGCTTTACATCAGGGTCTTTGGCCAGTTGCTTAGCTAAAAGCGCATTCTCATTACTCATTCGCTGATTGTTGAGCCGAATATCCTGTTGCTGTTTTTGGTTCGATGCCATTGTTTGTTCTACCGAATCTAATAGCAGAATTTGTAGAAGCAGAACCACCACAGCTAAACAGCCAATCGCAATTAACACTTTTTCACGTTGTGAACGAGATTCAAAGACACTCACCAGTTGCAGCCATCTCTCTTTCACTATTTAGTCTCCCGCTTTGTACTCAATTCAAACATTAGCTGTCCTTGTTTATCCCGCGAGATATCTAACTTTTCAAACTTACGTCCGACGAGATGATTTTCTTGTTTAAATTGTTCAATCCAAGCGGGAATATCACTGGCGTGGCGCGCCACACCATAAATATTCAGCCTGCCATCCGTCACAATGATTTTCTGGATAGACACCGAATGGCTCGCCAATTCTGCAAGGCCCGTTAATACTCCGGAATAATGTTCTTTACCATCCGTCACGGACTGAATCGCGCTAAATTCGCTTTTTTGCACTTTAATCACTCGCTTGAGCCTTGCTACTTCCGCTTTTTTTTGCTCTGAAGGTTGATGCTGTTTTAGCTTATTTTGCAACGTTTTCTGCTGTTGAGATAAAGCCGTCTGTGTGGTTTTCAGCTGCTCTAATTGTGCTTGTTGCTGAACCAAGCGATAATGATCATACACATACAACAGCAACATCAACGTAGCCACAACACCACAAGTGATGACGAGAGAATGTAAAGTTAAATATTCTTTTTGAGGTTTGAGATAATCAGGAAACAAGTTAATCGCATTAGCGGGAACCTGTGTAACACCACTCAGCAACACCTCACCTGATGGTAATAACTGTTCACTCATCAACGAGACTTTAATACTCAAACTCTCGTTTAATGCTTGAACGATTTGTACATTATCTTCTTCATCACAGCATACTTTTAATAAATGTATGGGCTTTTGTTTATTTTGTGAAGACAAGTAATCCGTAGAGCGTTGCAGCTCTAATGCTAACCCTTCTAGTTGTAAAACTTCACTCGGGCTTCCCGTGATAGGCGACTCGATACCCCGCAATGTTCTCTCAAACACACACCGTTTATCATTGAAAGCAGCCAGTTTAAACCCACCCTTTAGACTGCGTTGTAAGAACAGAAAATGATGGAGTTCACTGTGACAATGTGGCCAAACTTCTTGCTCTGGTAACACACGGACTAAGTCACACCCGATCTCAGCTAAGCATTGATGTAACTCTAACACCAGTGCCTTGTTAACCACATACGCCTGTATTTTCCGATTCGATATTTCATAAGCATCGGCGACAATTTCTGTCATTTTTTCACGAACCATGTCTTTTAACAAAAATGGCAGCGCAGATGACCATTCTGATTCAGGAATCGCCGGTTTATCAATTTGATAACTTTGTACCAATGTGGAATTAAGGATGACCTCAACAGAAGCTCCGTGGCATCCGGTCTGTGTCAAACCTTCGGCAACGCTTTGAGCCACGGACATCCCGTCACTCATTGGATAACGCGCATGCGCCGCATCAACTTGTTGACCTGAAAAGTAGACCGCATCTGGCTGTACCACCGCATAAACTGGTGGCTTCGCCGCATACTTCTCACGCAGTTTTTGTTTTAACCTAGTCAATATCATTATTTAGTCCGCCACCGGTTACGTCGTCCAAACTTCACCTTTGATTCTGGTTTCATTTTTTTTAAGCGAGTTGGAATAAGTGGAATTTCTTCATCAAATAAACGGCCTTGGCCACCATTGACTCCTAAAGATTGTAGCATCTGCCACTCATTTTGCGCCTCAACGCCTAAAGCAATGACTTGAATTCCTGTCCCACTGCACACTCCGAGCATGCTACGTAAAAATAATTGGTGTTCATGGCGTTGATCAATATTTTTCATTAAGCTGCGATGCAATTTTAAAAAATCGACGGTGACGTCCTTGAGATAATGTGTACTGACTATCGTTCTGCCCGCTTGGCCGATAACAATTTTACAGCCCAGACCGTGGATCATTTTTAAAATAGGTCGCATGTAATCCAGATGTTGTACTAAATGTCCTTCCGAAAAATCAAAAGACAAGCGAGCGCGAAGCACTGAGGTTTGCTGCATTAATTCATCTCGAAACCAACGCACATAACGTTTATCCGAAAACGGTAAAACACTCAGGTTGATAGAAAAATGATCTTGGCTTGGGGATGTTTTCAAAAATTGCAGCATCCGGCCGATCACAGAGCGATCCATCATCGCTTCATAACCCACCATTTCAATCGCAGCACTAAATCGAGAAGCTTTAATGATGCCTTGTTGAGGGTCATAAATTCTCGCGAAAATTTCACGATGAGCAAGGTAAAGATGTCCCTGGCTATCCAGTAAGTAACACGGCTGCTGATACAATAAAATATTGTCTGGCTTTAGTGCTTCATCGAGCAGTGAGCGCCAACGAACGCTGCCTCGCTCATCATGCGGTTTAACCACTTTTTTAAACCGACTCCACGAATTAATACCTTGCAGCTGGGCATTTTTTAATGCCGTTTCCACTTCATTGATGATGCGGCCACGTTTTTCGCCCTCATTGTACATGGTTACACCGATATGAAACCAGTTTTCTTTATCAACCGGAGAAGGCGGCGTAAACCGTTCTAATAATTTTAAGCATTGCGAGGCTGAATAGGCGACATCTTTAGATGATTGATGAGGAAGAAACACAGCAAATACGTCATCATAATAACGAGATAAAATTACATCGGGATAACGAGCAATGACGTTGGACAAACATTGACCCACATTAACAATCACGTTATCAACCACTTGCCGATCATTCTCTTCACGAGCAATATCTAGATCATGCATAGACAACATGATGACACCACCGTGTGCACCGTTTTCCTGTAAAGTCGCCTCAAGTTTATTATCAAACAAAACTCGGTTGGCAGCGCCAGTCAATTGATCTAAAAAGGTCTGGCTACGAATAAACGTATCAAATCGGCTTCTTTCCTGACGAGCGTCTTGCAGTTCTTCAATCAATTTATCGAGCGCTTCACTCGCGGTGTAAGGCCACTCCCTTTCATCACCTTTGGCAAACCTTTCAACTTGTCCGGCTAACAACATGCGGCCTCGTTCTTCGAGCAGTTCAGAGCCCATTAATTGCTCTTTAAGCCACTTCACTCCGCGCAATAGGCAAAATACCACCAGCAATATGGCAAAGGTGATTGAAAACATGGCACTAAAGGAATAACTATACCCATGGTAAGGCGGGATAATTTTAAAACTCACGCGATAGTTTTTATGTCCTTCAAGAGGCAAAACCTCTGAATAAAGACGTTCCTTGGGAACACGATTTGATGTGTCTTTAAAGCGGTAAATCACTCCCGATGGAGATAATAGTTGCATCTCAACAATACTGCTCGCTTGCAGCATTTTAGGCATCCAACGTTGCATTGAATACACTGCGTCAGGATCATCCATTTCATTATCTAAAACATTCACCACGCCTTCTAAATAATGATGCACATATTCTTTACCCAATCGCTGAAAAGATAATGCACCTCCGACGAATAAGATGAACATGGCGCTGATGACGATGACGGTCACAAAAGCCACTAAACGAGTGCTTAACTTTAGTGTTGGGGTGTATCTCATGAAAATAGCATTCCTTTTCGTTCTTCCATGCACAATCGTGCTCTGTTTAAAATGAGCAATATAGTCAGTATATAATAATTCACTATTTCAATATATTTTCATGACTAAAAACGTCTTAAAGCCCCCAAAGCCGGACAAATCGGCCAAGGGTAACAGCATAAATCTTAGGGTATTGGAGGTTGCTTTCGATGCTACCCGTTATCTACAAAGGCGGTCTTAACATAATAAACGACCATAAATGTTATCGGCCATAACTCAGTAAACCTTATCGCCATAAAAAAAGCCCGCATAATGCGAGCTTTTTTAGGACTTATCGACCATCTATTAAAATGGAATATCGTCATCGAAATCCATTGGTGGTTCATTGTACTGTGGCTGCTGCTGCGGCGCTTGTTGCGTTGGCTGTTGCTGTTGCATCGGCTGCTGACGTTGCTGCTGCGCTGGCTGTTGTGGCTGTCCCCAACCACCTTGCTGAGAGGATTGACCTCCCATACCTGAACCTTGCTGCGCTGAGCCACCATTACGTCCACCCAGCATTTGCATTACACCGTTAAAACCTTGCACAACAACTTCTGTTGTGTAGCGGTCTTGACCACTTTGGTCTTGCCATTTACGTGTTTGTAGTTGACCTTCAATATAAACTTGAGAGCCTTTACGTAAATACTCACCAGCTACTTCTGCAAGTTTGCCAAACAGAGCCACACGGTGCCATTCGGTTTTTTCGCGTTGCTCACCTGTTGCCTTATCACGCCAAGAGTCTGATGTAGCGATAGTGATGTTTGTAACTGCACTACCACTTGGCATATAACGAACTTCAGGATCACCACCTAAGTTACCAATTAAAATTACTTTGTTCACACCACGGCTTGCCATGTTCTGCTCCGTCTTCAACTGTGAGAATGAATATAGTGGGCTAGGATATCATGCTTTCGAGTCCTGACCAATCACTGACTATTGTGAAGAAAGAGGATAATTGTTCACCTGGATATCTCTCAATTTGCGAGCCGAATCTAACGATCATTCAATCGTTACATCACAAAAAAATAAACCTCTGAGTTGATACGCAATTCTGTCGGCTCATCCTCGTATCACCGCAGCAACTTGCCAATACTGTCCATGTTTATTAAGGAGGTACGTATGCAATCACCCGACTATTCGAACGACTTTACCGCGGTCACTCATCGCCATCCAACAGTGCAAATTGACATTTTAACCGCGTTAGCAGAATTAAATTGTTCCATTGTTTATTGTACACTCCCAGAGCTAATAAGTGGGCCGATACCCATGCATCGTAGGCTGTTGCTCGACTACGGCGATTGCTGCCAAGCCCAACATAACTTACTTCCTCGCCAAATAAAGACCACACCTTGTGATATTGTGATTTACAATGCGCCCCAACGACTCAGTACAGCAGTATTGTTATCTCTCGGCCGCCTGCGCGGTATTTTTTATGCTCACGATGCCCACCAAGTGCTCGTTCGAGGCTTGCACAATATTCTGAATGGCCACCTCGCCATTCCAGAGGCGATTTGTCATCAGTTACTCAATCACTATCAACAGCAGTATCCTACACCAAGCAATACCGGCACTCGGTTAAGTCAGCGTGAATCCCAAGTTTTACGCGAGCTGTTATCCGGTCAAAGTAATCTTAAAATTGCCGACAGGTTTTGCATTAGCGAGGTGACAGTAAAATCTCATTTACATAATATCTATCGTAAATTAGAGGTTAAAAACCGCCGACAGGCGATAGAATGGGCTAAACGTCATTTTATCTATAATGTGACCCCCTAAACCTAACACCACTCCCTCATCAGCGTCTTGTCATATATCTTTGCTATGATTACGTATGACTTTTAAAAACAACGCTATAGGTTTTCACAATGATAAAAAAATGTCTTTTCCCGGCAGCGGGCTATGGAACACGATTTTTGCCGGCGACCAAATCGATGCCAAAAGAAATGATGCCTGTCGTTAATAAACCCCTCATCGAATACGGTGTCGAAGAAGCCATTCAAGCAGGCCTCGATAGTATGTGCATCGTCACCGGACGAGGTAAATACTCCATTATGGATCACTTCGATAAAAACTATGAATTAGAGCACCAAATACGTGGGACCAATAAAGAAGAGTTATTGGTGGATATACGCAATATCATGGACCAAGCGACGTTCACTTTTATTCGCCAACGTGAGATGAAAGGTCTCGGTCATGCCATTTTAACGGGTCGAGAATTGATAGGTGATGAAGCGTTTGCAGTAATACTTGCCGATGACTTATGTGTCAACCCAGATCAAGGCGTTCTCGCCCAGATGGCCGCTTTGTACAAGCAATTTCGCTGTTCAATTGTTGCCGTACAAGAAGTACCAAAAGATGAAACCCATAAATATGGCATTATTTCAGGCGAAATGATCAAAGATAATATTTATCGCGTTGACGACATGGTAGAAAAACCAGATCCGGAGCAGTCCCCGAGTAATCTAGCGATCATTGGGCGTTATATCTTAACCCCTGATATTTTT
Organism: Vibrio sp.; assembly: GCA_052087065.1. Classification (GTDB taxonomy): domain Bacteria; phylum Pseudomonadota; class Gammaproteobacteria; order Enterobacterales; family Vibrionaceae; genus Vibrio. The sequence continues at coordinate 16,447 of JBQGON010000036.1, forward strand.
ACTATTATCGAAAACACAGAGCCAGGTAAAGGTGGCGAGATACAAATCACCGATGCTCTACTCAAACAAGCCAAAGCGGGCTGCGTATTAGCGTATAAGTTCAAGGGGCACCGCTTTGATTGCGGTAGTGTGGAAGGGTATATCGAAGCGACCAATTATTGCTACGAAAACCAATACAAAAAAAATGAAAAAACAGTATCACTGAATCAATTCTCGACCATCAGAGAAAAGAAATAGTATAACGCGTCATGACTTACCGCCCCTAAAACAGTATTTCTCACTTGATCGATACTGTTTTTTTATCCAGTACCACCTTTGCACAAAACTCACTCTATGTAATACTGACCATCTCGGTATCACCTATAGAGTAAACTGATGGATAAAATCGACATACGTGGCGCTAGAACTCACAATCTAAAAAATATCAATCTCACCATTCCTAGAGACAAACTGGTCGTTATCACTGGTTTATCTGGTTCAGGAAAGTCATCACTTGCCTTTGATACACTCTATGCTGAAGGCCAACGACGCTATGTAGAATCATTATCAGCCTATGCGCGGCAGTTTCTCTCATTGATGGAAAAGCCCGATGTGGATCATATTGAAGGCCTATCTCCGGCGATTTCTATTGAACAGAAGTCGACCTCTCACAACCCGCGCTCGACGGTTGGCACCATCACCGAAATCTATGACTACTTACGCCTGCTTTATGCGCGTATCGGTGAGCCTCGTTGCCCCGAACATCAAGTTCCTCTGAAAGCGCAAACAGTCAGCCAGATGGTTGATAAAGTGCTAGAAATGCCCGAGGGCGAAAAAGTCATGCTACTGGCTCCGATTATCCAAGCCAGAAAAGGCGAGCATGTTAAAACCTTGCAAAACCTTGCTGCTCAAGGGTTTATTCGTGCGCGTATTGATGGAGACATCTGTGATCTTTCGGATCCACCCACACTAGAATTGCAGAAAAAGCACACGATCGAAGTCATTGTCGATCGTTTTAAAGTCCGTGATGATTTACAGCTACGTTTAGCCGAATCCTTTGAAACCGCATTAGAACTCTCTGGCGGTATTGTGATTGCCGCGCCGATGGATGGCGAAGGTAATGAACAAATTTTCTCCGCTAACTTTGCCTGCCCACACTGCGGCTATAGTATGAGTGAACTAGAACCTCGCCTCTTTTCATTCAACAACCCAGCCGGTGCCTGTCCGACCTGTGATGGCCTTGGCGTGCAACAGTATTTTGATGCCGAGCGTGTCGTACAAGATGAAAAACTTAGCTTAGCCAATGGCGCTATCCGTGGTTGGGATAAACGTAACTTCTATTATTTTCAGATGTTGACCGCGCTTGCTGAGCATTACACATTCAAATTAACCACCCCATTTAATGAGCTGCCGAAAAAAATTCGTGATGTAATTCTCCACGGTTCGGGCAGTACCGAGGTTGAGTTTAAGTATGTCAATGATCGCGGCGATCTACGCGTCAAACATCATCCTTTTGAAGGTATCTTAAACACATTAGAACGACGCTATCGCGAGACAGATTCAAACTCTGTTCGCGAGGAGTTGAGCAAATATGTCTCAACCAAATCCTGCGCAACGTGTTCGGGGACTCGCCTACGCCTTGAAGCACGCAACGTGTTCATTAATGATATTACGCTACCAGAAGTCGTGGTGCAGAGTATTGCCGGCTCTCTAGAATTTTTCGAGACCTTAAAGCTCGAAGGGCAAAAAGCGAAGATCGCTGAAAAAATTCTCAAAGAGATTTCAGATCGACTTACATTTTTAGTCGATGTCGGACTCAACTATCTCAATTTATCTCGTAGTGCAGAGACGTTATCGGGGGGGGAAGCGCAACGTATTCGCCTCGCCAGTCAAATTGGTGCCGGACTCGTTGGGGTGATGTACGTACTGGATGAGCCTTCTATCGGTCTACATCAACGTGATAACGAACGCTTACTCGGTACATTGACGCGATTACGCGATTTAGGCAATACCGTTCTAGTGGTCGAGCATGATGAAGACGCCATTCGCAGCGCTGACCACGTGATCGATATCGGCCCTGGCGCCGGTATACACGGTGGCCATATTGTTGCAGAAGGAACAGTCGATGACATCATGAACACCTCGAATTCTTTGACTGGACAATACTTAACTGGTGCTCAGTCGATTGCGATTCCAGAGAAACGAGTCCCCATTGATAAGAAAAAAATGGTGCAAGTCTATGGTGCCTCAGGTAACAATCTGCACAACGTCGATCTGGCTATCCCTGTTGGACTAATGACATGTGTGACCGGTGTGTCTGGCTCCGGTAAATCCACACTGATTAACGATACCTTCTTCAAAATTGCGCATACCGCATTAAACGGTGCCACCACGTCTAAGCCTGCACCTTATAAACGGATCAAAGGGTTAGAGCATTTTGATAAAGTGATCGATATTGATCAGAGCCCAATAGGACGAACACCACGCTCTAACCCCGCCACGTATACCGGAATCTTCACGCCAGTGAGAGAATTATTTGCTGGCACTCAAGAGGCTCGCTCGCGCGGCTATAAACCTGGGCGTTTTAGTTTTAATGTGCGCGGTGGACGTTGCGAAGCTTGCCAAGGCGATGGCGTAATCAAAGTAGAAATGCATTTCTTACCCGATGTGTATGTACCTTGTGATGTCTGCCAAGGTAAACGCTATAACCGAGAAACCTTGGAAGTGCGCTACAAGGGCAAAACCATTGATGAAGTGTTAGAAATGACGATTGAAGATGCGCGTGAATTTTTCTCTCCGGTTCCCGCCATTGCTCGTAAACTGCAGACACTAATGGATGTCGGGTTAACTTATATTCGCTTAGGGCAAGCCGCGACAACCTTGTCGGGTGGCGAAGCTCAACGTGTTAAACTCGCTCGTGAATTGTCTAAACGTGATACAGGAAAGACTCTTTATATTTTGGATGAGCCAACAACAGGCCTACATTTCCATGATATCCAACAGCTCCTGACTGTATTACATCAATTACGCGATCGTGGTAATACTGTGGTTGTCATCGAGCATAACCTTGATGTCATTAAAACCGCCGACTGGATCGTCGACTTAGGGCCAGAAGGCGGACAAGGTGGTGGCGAAATCATTGCACAAGGTACTCCAGAGCAGGTCGCAGAAATCGAGGGGTCACACACAGCTCATTTCCTCAAGCCTATGTTAAAATAAACCCAATCATAAAATACCAAACAGACCAGCATGCGCTGGTCTGTTTTTGACATAGTGAGAACAGCATGGCAACAGTGCTATTAGGTGGCACCCAGCTAGAACCCAAAACACCGAAAATCCCTCTGACAAAACCGCTTCTGTATGCCATTGCATCGCTCTATATTTATGCAATGCATTTTGTGATGTCGAATCCTGGTGGATCGGGCTTAGCACTGTCGTTCAATGACACCTCGTGGATTGCGATCAGCTTAGTTCTTGGTATCGGTCTATACCAACTGGCTAATAATCAAGTGATTCGAGTATCCAAACTGACTCTCGGGCTTTTTATCGCTTGCGTTCTCATGACAATACCGGTGTTTTATCACAATGCAGCGCCGGAATTTACCGCGATGCGGTTAACTGGCTTATGGGCTGGATTTGTCTTTTTTCTATTACTGCAACAGTTTCGTTTTTCTAATCGAGAAAAACAGCGACTGTTATGGTTTATCGTTATCGGTACCTTAATCGAAGCGATTCTCGGGCTTTATATGTACTTTATTCTAGCCCCAGAGATCATGGAACGTTTCGATCGCTTTACCCGTCCTTTCGGGGTCTTTCATCAGCCCAATGTCATGGCAAGCTTCCTCGCGACTGGCTTACTGGTTGCTGGTTACCTGTTAGCAAGACAGCCTAAGAAATATGATCAACACTGGCTACATACGGCGCTACTCTATATCACCTCACTGACCAGTGCCTTCCTATTAACCGTGTTAGCATCACGAACTGGCTGGCTAGGTTCGACGCTTGGGGTGCTCTGCTTGTTACCCTATCTAAAAAGATACGCCTCCAGGCCACGCTTTGTTGTTTGGCTTGTCGCAATCATCGCCGGCGTGAGCATCGCTTTATTCTCAATGCAACAACAAGGTATCTCAGGTTTTGTGGCAAATAAAGTCGACTTACAAAGTCCACGCCGCTATACCTTTCCACAAACGTTGGACATGATCATTGAAAAGCCATTTACTGGATATGGTTATGGCCGTTTTGAATCTCAATACATTCTTTATACCGCGCGCCAGCATCAGTTAAATCCGAGCTACCCTCCCGGTCTTCCGGCAATGGATCATCCTCATAATGAGCTAATGTACTGGGGCGTTGAAGGGGGCTTGGTCCCCGTTTTCGGCCTCATTCTAGCCGCTAGCTTTGTACTGATTCGTCTCCGCTATGCCAAAAAAGGCACTCGCCTCGCCTTATTAGCACTGCTTATCCCAATTACTCTGCACACCCAACTTGAATATCCATTTTACCACTCCGCCGTCCACTGGATCACATTTCTAATCTTGCTGTACTGGATAGAACAACGCTCGTCGTCTCATTGGTCTTTCTCATTTCACGCATGGATAGCACGCTCGTTGCGTATACTCTCTTTATTGATTCCTTTAGTCGTCAGTTTTTTCATGTTAACAACACTACAAACTAACTATGTATTAACTAAGTTTGAGCGAGATCCTATTCATAACCCAGATATGATTCATCAGGTTACGAATCTATCTGTATGGAAAGACCGATATGATTGGGATATCTATAGCTTATACTTGCGTAAAGGGTTAAAAACCAAACAGCCTGAAGACATTATGCCGTTTGTTAATTGGGCGCAAACGATCATTAAGCACACGCCTCGACCTATTTTTTATAAAAAGTTAATTCTTTCCTATGAAGCACTTGGCGATACCAGTCGAGCGGAGCAAACTCGCCACGAAGCGCAGTTTTTATTCCCTAATATCGACTTTACCGATCTAACTCAAGACGATACCTCGGGTGCGCTATCTTCATCAACGCTGACACATTTCGACAAAAAAGATTAACATTTAAATAAAAAAACACTTTTAATTAATATTTATTCAAACACCATTGACATTAATCTCGTAAACCCGTTCAATGGAAGACATAACAGAAGAGGAGCGCTACCTAGGTAGATGTTTTGTGGAGCCACGACTCCAAGACAATACATTGAGGGGGAGTAGTGCCGAGGTCGTATTATCAGTGGGTAATATGATCGGGTGAATGGGCTGAATCCCTTCAACTGTCGCAATGAATTGTGCGAAGAGCTTCTGAGGTGACGCCACTAACACGCCCTCTTTATGCTCATTCTCCCTCTCTTCAATATTTAAGACCTAGGTTTTTATACCTTTTATTTTAGTTATTTATGGGAGATCTATTGTGAGCACATTTAATGTGGCGAAATTTGGCGGGACCAGTGTAGCAGATTTCACTGCCATGAATCGCTGCGCAGATATTATCGAAGGTAACCCACAAACAAAACTGGTTGTCAGTAGTGCTTGCTCTGGCGTCACTAACTTGCTCGTGACCCTCTCGAATGGTATTGAAAATCCCCAAGAGCGCGCGTCTCTGATTGGTAAAATTGCAGCGCTTCATCAGAGCATCATTGAGCAACTCAAAGATCCTTCCAGTGTTGAAGAGCATCTCCTGCATTTCATCGATGTCATTACCAGCGCTTCTGAGGCGGCATCCTACCAAACCAGTCATAAGCTGACCGATCACTTAGTCTCCTGCGGTGAGCTGATGTCCACACACCTATTAACGCAGATACTGTGTGAGCGCGGATTCAATGCCGTCCGATTTGATATACGTCATATCCTACGTACCGATGATAATTTTGGTAAGGCTGAGCCTCAGTTGGATGACATTCGTAACCTAGCCTCTGAGCATTTAACCCCGCTTTGTCATAAGCACATCGTCGTCACTCAGGGCTTCATTGGCTCTGATCACCAAGGTAATACTACCACCTTGGGCCGTGGGGGAAGTGATTATTCAGCTGCCCTTATCGCTGAGTCAGTCAATGCGTCAGGCCTAGAAATTTGGACCGATATTCCTGGCATTTATAGTACCGATCCACGCATTGCCCCTAACGCATCCCCAATTGCAGAAATCAGTTTTAATGAAGCCTCAGAAATGGCCAATTTCGGTGCGAAAATATTACATCCATCAACATTGCTGCCTGCGTTGCGTCAAGGTATTCCTGTTTTTGTTGGGTCGTCAAAAGCACCAGAACAAGGCGGTACTTGGATCCGTAAACAAGTCGAAAGTGCGCCACAATTCCGAGCACTTGCTCTGCGTGATAATCAAACCATGGTGACACTACATAGCGAAAAGATGTTTCAATCGTATGGGTTTCTTGCCAAGGTTTTTGAGATACTCGCCAAGCATAAACTCTCCATTGACCTCATTACCACATCTGAAATCAGCGTATCCTTAACGCTTGATAAAACGGATACTTCAGGTGGTGCGCCAGAATTACCAGCCGCGGTACAAGAGGAGCTGCAAACCCTATGTACAGTAAAAGTCGAGCATGATTTGAGCTTGATTGCGCTCATTGGTAATCATATGGCCAATCAAGGCTATGCGAAAAAAGTCTTTGGCGCGTTAGATGACTTTAATGTTCGTATGATTTGCTACGGCGCAAGTGAGCATAATTTATGCTTCCTCGTCGATTCTTTATCAGCAAAACACGCTATCCAACATCTACATGAACAGTTATTCGAGTAATATAGAAACAGCCCTTGAACATTGTTTAAGGGCTACTCTTTGCCGTAATATTTATTAGCATCGTCATATCTCTCAATCCCACTCATAGCGGCTATCATTGACCGCAGTGATAAAACAAGCTCAATCAGTTAGGCCCCTCGAATCACTGCGCCTACCGTAATCATAATTCTCTCATTGTGAGAAAAAAACGGTTGCTATTTACACAGCATCCAACGACAATTTGTGCTTACAAGTTGTTACATAAGAGAAAACTATGTCGGTTTACTACACTCTATGTTTCTTGTCTGCTGCTGCAATGTTGATTGCATTCTTCAACAGCAAAATAGGAAACATGCAAACTACGATTGCGATTACTGCCGGTTCCATGTTGTTATCCTTACTCATATTAGTTGCAGGCCAAAATAACTGGTTCCACCTTACCCAAGTTGCTAGAGAAACAGTAACAAGTATTAATTTTGAAGATTTCTTACTGAAAGGCATTCTAGGGTTCTTACTCTTTGCAGGAGGGCTGGGGATAAAACTTCCCAACTTAAAAGATCAAAAATGGGAAATTGCGATACTCGCGCTTGGAGCCACTCTCTTTTCTACCTTTTTTATCGGCTTTAGCCTCTATGGGTTATGTAACCTTGTCGGCATCAATCTCGCTTTGGTCTACTGTTTACTTTTCGGTGCCCTGATCTCGCCTACCGACCCTATTGCTGTTTTGGCTATCGTTAAAAAGCTGAATGCTCCGCGACGAATTTCTACACAAATTGAGGGAGAGTCGTTATTTAATGATGGCTTTGGACTGGTTATATTTGTCACTATTTTTACTATCGCATTTGGTAAAGAAGCCCCGACCATTGGTAGCGTCACCGAACTCTTTTTACACGAAGCCATTGGCGGTATCATCTATGGCTTAGTACTCGGGTTACTGTTCCACTATCTGATTAGCGCAACCAATGATCACTCGATGGAACTGCTATTAACTATTGGTATTCCAACGTCTGGCTTTGTGCTCGCCGATGTCATCCATGTCTCTGGTCCATTAGCCATGGTGGTCTCTGGAATCATGATAGGTAACTGGACTCGCTTTATTGGGTTTTCAAAAGAGAGTGAAGAGCATCTCGATCACTTCTGGGAACTGGTCGATGAATTCCTCAACGGTGTGCTATTTTTGCTGATTGGTATGTCAATGCTGCTCTTCAAATTCCACGTTGAAGACTGGATTGTCATGGCCATTGCGATACCTCTCGTTCTATGTGGCCGCTACCTAAGCGTGTTCGTGCCCTATATGTTCTTCAAACGTTATCGTAACTATAACCCTTGGTCAGTACGTATCCTAACTTGGGGCGGCTTACGCGGAGGACTCGCTCTGGCTATGGCATTGTCGATCCCATCCGGCATCCTCGTCATTCCAGAGAAACTAATAGATGTGAAAGAGTTGGTATTGGTGATGACTTATGCCGTGGTGGTATTCTCGATTTTGGTTCAAGGTTCTACCATTACCCCAATGATAGAAAAGGCCAAACGTGCCGAAAAAGATATGCACTACAAAACAGAATCAAGCGATCAAGAAACAACGCCACAGTAAATCCTACCTTACATGTCAAGAAAAAAAGGGGAGCTATGATAGCTCCCCCTTTTTTTATCTGCGCATTTATCTGCGCAACAGGTAAAAAGTGTCTCTACAGTAAATCGTTCAGTGCAATACCTACACCAATACGCTGAGTATGGACATTGTAATCAATCAAACTTTCCCCATACCCATTAAAGTACAGCACATACGCACGCAAATTATTATGGATAGGATAACTCCAGGTAAGCTCCAAAGCGCCTCGATTATGCTTCTCTAAGTTATCACGAAACGTAAAGGTATAACGCTGCTTACCTACGCCGTAAAGACCGGTAACTTCAAAGTTACCAAGATAGTGATTGATATCGGGGTTATCATCACCAGTCGCATCGGTCGGACTCTTTTTCTTACTCTCTGGGATACGCCACCACACCTTGGTATTGATGGCTAAAGAACCTTTATCAAAGAGCATAGAGCCGTATAGGCGGTTCCAACTACGCGATAAACTACCTGAACGACCATTCGATTGGTGTACGGCACCCACTTGCCAAAACGAGTTAGTAAAACCACCAATTTTCCAATCATTAGGAAATATCATAAAGATATCAGGTTCGTGAACTGTTTCTCTAAACGGAGAAGAATTATCTTTATTATAAACTTGCCACCATGATTGGTTGGTATAAGCAAAATACAAATCCCCATCATTAATTAAATCAATGGCGAGCGGCATTTTAAAAGAAATTTGGAACTTAGCTTCTAACTTATCCAAGTCATCTGCGTAATCACTGTCCTTTTTAAACGGTTTATTATTAGGATGTGGGTTGTAAGTGACAGGCAACAGATAATTGGCTTTATATGGCATGATAACAAAAGGATTATCTAAAACTTTACTCTCGTCTTCTACTCGTTCCTCAAGTAATGAATCCGAAGATGCACTTTTTTCCGCTGCGCTTGTTGGCTTATTATTAGGTTGTTCCGAATAAGCAACGTTAGCAATAAAACAAGATGTCAAAATAGCTAAACAAGACAACCTCATTGACTAAAACTCCATAAAAATTGGGGCGAGATATTTGTTATTCAAATTATCACTCGGTATGCATGAATAAAAGACAAACATTTTTTATTCACAAGGATTTAACAATGATACACACATAAGCCATGTTTTCAGAATTAATGAGTAAAAGATTAGCACTGAAGCATAAAAATAGGAAAGATAAATAGTAGGTGAATAGTAACTATGACAATAAGTAATAGACGAAAAAAAGCCTCGTTCGTAAGAACGAGGCTTTAAAACTTAATGGCGGAAC
>JBQGON010000037.1:0-25963 GCA_052087065.1 Vibrio sp.
AATCGGTGCAACGCCAGCCGATGCGGTTAACTGCAGCTCATTCCAAATATCTCGACGAATCGCTTCGGCAATTAACGTCGCACTGCCTTGGCAAGCGGTGGCATGGGTGACATCAAGATAGGCTTCATCCAACGACAAAGGTTCAATGATCGACGTATAACGATGAAAGATGGCACGAATCTGCTGAGATATAGCCTTATACACATCCATACGCCCCGGTACGAGAATGACATGAGGACACAGTTTCAATGCCTGTGCAGTGGGCATAGCCGAGTGTAGGCCATATTGACGAGCCTCATAATTACACGTACTCAACACGCCGCGCTGCCGCTGATTGCCCCCGACCGCTAAAGGTTTTCCTCGGTAGTTTGGGTTATCGCGCATTTCCACAGCAGCGTAAAAGCAATCCATATCGATATGAATAATTTTTCGAATTGGTTGTTCATTTACGACCATGATAGAAACCATATAATCTGTATATAAAAACAGTATACAGGAGTTTGCGTTCTACATCGATAATCTCATTATTTCACAAAAAATTTTCTTACGTTTACTGTCTAAGCGCCACGGTGTTACCTAAACTTGAATAAATCATGTCGATGGGAACAATATGAATAATACAATTCTAGTGGTCGAAGACAGTCGTACTTTTAGCAACTACTTAACCACTCAGTTGGGCAAGATTGGTTACGATGTGGTCGTCAAAGAAAACCTAGCAGACACGCAGGCGCTTTTTGCAGAAGAGTCTGAACCACACTTTTTTTGTACGATTCTAGATTATTGTCTCCCAGATGCGGAAGACGGCGAAGTCATCGATTTTATTCTCAGTAAAGATCAACGAGTCGTCATATTAACCGCAACATTTAACGACGCTCTGCGTGAGGAGTTTATGCATAAAGGGGTAATTGATTACATTCTTAAAGATAGTATGGCATCTGTAACCTATTTAATCCCTATGATGACACGCTTACTCAACAACCAACATCATCATGCGTTAGTGGTCGACGATTCACAAACAGACCGACATTATCTCGCACATTTGCTTGAGCACCAATACATTGAAACGATCTCGGCAAAAAATGGCAGTGAGGCTTTGGAAAAACTCAAAGGCAATACCGAAATCAGCCTAGTCATTACAGACCATGATATGCCAATAAAAGATGGCCTCACATTAGTCCGTGAGCTACGTCAGCGATACTGTTATTCGGATCTCATGGTGCTCGGTGTGTCTGCGATGGAAGAAAATGCCATTACCGCTCGCTTTCTCAAAGCTGGGGCAAATGACTATATAAACAAACCGTTTAACCAAGAAGAGTTCTACTGCCGGAGTCATCAGTTACTCAATATCTATGAAGCGAATGAGAAATTATTCCAGCTGGCGAATAAAGATGATCTTACTGGCTTATGGAATCGCCGATATTTTTTCAATCAGCCTGATATCGACAGCGGCAGTCAACGACATATTGCGATGCTGGATATTGATTTTTTTAAAACAATCAATGACCAACATGGCCATGATGCAGGGGATACAGTTCTGAAAACGGTCGGGCAACTACTGCAACAGCATTTTCCACCACCGACAGCCCTAACCGCGCGTTTAGGCGGAGAAGAGTTCTGCATAGGCTACAATGACCGCTATACCGACTTTGTTGATAAACTGGAGGCATTTAGACTGGCAATCGAAAAGCTACAATGCGTTTACCTTGATACGGTCATCAACATTACCATTAGTATTGGCGTCAAAAGAGGAAATGGAGAGAATATCGATGCCTTGATGACTCAAGCTGACCATCGTCTATATCATGCTAAAAACAACGGGCGAAACCAAGTTATCTTCGGTGAAGATGAACTGATTCCGCCCTTCAGTTTTTAATGGTTTAGCAACACCACTATAAAATACGGTCGTTTTCCCATTTAGCTAGGTTTTCAATACGTTTCGCTTCTTTAGCTTCGCGTTTCTTACGAGCGTCACAAGGTTCAGGACAATTACAGACTTTATCGATACCGACAGCGCCTAACCCACCGCAGCTACCACGCACGACTTTCTTTTGAAAAATAACACCAACGGCCATGGCTGCAATCACGCAGATAAACACGCCAAATGTAATCAAAAAGGTATTCATAAAACTCCCCTCACATTCTATTAATTTAAATACGGTTGGAATGCGGTTGAGGTGACCGTCTTAAATCCATCATTGGTTTTCACTATCATTAACACTGGCAAATGCTGTTGTTCTGCTACAGCAAGCCCTTGCTCTTCACCTAACACCATGAGGCCTGTTGCCAATCCATCCGCCGTCATACAGGATGGATGAATCACAGTAACAGACACCACATTATGGGTGATTGGTCGTCCTGTTTGTGGATCAATGATATGTGAGTAGCGAACCCCATCTTGCTCAAAATAATTACGATAATCGCCCGATGTCGCTATGGCCATGTTTTTAGGATGGACGATTTTTTCAACGGTATGTTGCTGATCAATGGGTTTCTCTATCGCTATCCGCCAAGGTACACCATTGCGATTATGACCTTTAAGGCGAACTTCTCCCCCGACTTCAATCATATAATTATCGATCTGCTTTTCATCAAGATAATTTGCAATTTTATCAACGCCCCATCCCTTCGCAATGGTCGACAAATCAACGTAAAGAGACGGATGGTCTTTTTTCAATGCGTCACCTTCTACAGACAGATGCTCTATACCCACTTTACTGCGTTGTTCTGCGAGAGCTTGTGACGAAGGTGTCACATTAGGACGACCTTCTGGGCCAAAGCCCCATAAGTTAACTAGTGGTCCGACGGTAACATCCAGCTTCCCCAATGTCACATGATTCAAACGAATGGCTTCACGTACAACTACTGCGGTATCTGCCGACACTGGAAAGGGCTCCGCCCCCACATAATGATTAAATTGATTCAACTCCGAGTCGTGCTGATAAGTCGACATCTGCTGATTCACTTGCTGTAAAATGGCATCAACCTGAGCTTGGAGTAAATCAGCTGATGGCGTGTTGTCATCAACCAGATACTTAATATGATAAGACGTTCCCATCGTTGGGCCGCCAAACTGGGCTTGTTCCACTTGCGGAGTACACCCGAGCAAACTCAATAAACATGCAATCATGATGATCCATCGATTCGTCATGTCTGTTCCTCATCGACAAATCTATTATAAGAAAAAGGATATCTCTTTCTTATAAAGACTTCGTCACTCATTTAAAACAACAATGGCTGACCCCTTAAGAGCCAGCCATATAACATATAAATCAGAGTATTAGCGAATTAGCCGCCAAAGTCATCTAACATAATGTTTTCATCTTCAACACCAAGATCATGCAGCATCTTAATAACCGATGCATTCATGATAGGTGGACCACACATGTAGTACTCACAATCTTCAGGCGCTTCATGATCACGTAAGTAATTTTCGTACGCAACGTTATGAATGAAGCCTGTGTAACCATCCCAGTTATCTTCTGGAAGTGGATCCGACAATGCCACATGCCATGTAAAGTTGTCATGCTCTTCTTGTAGTTGATCAAAATCTTCTTCGTAGAACATTTCGCGAACAGAACGGGCACCATACCAGAATGTAATCTTACGCTTAGTATCCAAACGTTTAAGCTGATCGAAGATATGTGAACGCATTGGTGCCATACCTGCACCACCACCGATGAAGACCATTTCTGCATCAGTATCTTTCGCGAAGAACTCACCAAATGGGCCAGAGATCGTCACTTTGTCACCTTCTTTCAGTGACCAAATGTAAGAAGACATTTGACCTGGTGGTACATCAGGATTACGCGGTGGCGGCGCAGCCACACGTACGTTAAGCATGATGATACCAAACTCTTCAGGGTAGTTCGCCATCGAGTATGCACGGATGATTGGCTCATCCACCTTAGACTCATAACGGAACAAATTAAATTGATCCCAGTCTGGGCGGTACTCCTCAGGCACATCAAAATCTGCGTATTTGATGTGGTGAGCAGGTGCTTCAATCTGAATATAGCCACCAGCACGGAAAGGTACTGATTCGCCATCAGGAATTTTCAGTTTCAATTCTTTGATAAAGGTTGCTTTGTTATCGTTAGAGATAACTTCACATTCCCATTTTTTTACACCAAAGATTTCTTCTGGTAATTCCAATTCCATATCGTTTTTGACAGCTAACTGACAAGATAAACGAACACCTTCACGAGCTTCACCTTTACTGATGTGATCAAGCTCAGTCGGTAGGATATCACCACCGCCAGATTTCACTTTTACACGACACTGACCACATGAGCCACCGCCACCACATGCAGAAGAAACGAATACACCAGCACCTGCTAGCGCACCCAGTAACTTACCGCCGGGTTGAGTAACGATCGCTTTTTCAGGATCGTCGTTGATAGATATTGTAATGTCACCTGTTGGTACTAGCTTAGATTTAGCAAATAAGATCACTAAAACTAAGGCTAGGACGATCAGAGTAAACATCACGACACCAAGAAGAATAACGTCCATTGACTATTCCTTAATTGTTGCGGTTTACCCGACTTACAGTTGAACACCAGAGAAAGACATAAAGCCAATAGCCATCAGACCTGCTGTGATAAAGGTAATACCTAAACCACGTAGGCCAGGAGGCACATCTGAATACTTCATTTTCTCACGGATACCTGCAAGAGCGACGATTGCTAGCATCCAGCCCACACCTGAGCCGAAACCAAACACAATCGATTCACCAAAGTTATAATCACGTTGTACCATAAAGGATACACCACCAAAGATCGCACAGTTCACTGTGATCAATGGTAGGAAGATACCAAGTGCGTTATACAATGGCGGGAAAAAACGGTCCAAAATCATTTCTAAGATCTGTACCAATGCCGCAATCACACCGATAAAGGTAATAAAGTTAAGAAAACTTAAATCAATACCTTCACCAAGTGCGCCAGGTTTCAATAACAGATTGTAAACAAGGTTGTTCACTGGTACAGAAATAGTTAATACCACTGTTACCGCAACACCAAGACCGATTGACGTTTTGACTTTCTTCGATACGGCAAGAAAAGTACACATACCAAGGAAGAAAGACAAAGCCATGTTTTCGATAAAGATCGATCTTACAAGTAGGCTAATATAATGTTCCATGACTAACTTACTCCTTCGCTTCTACTTGTTCAGGTTTCACTGTACGGATAACCCAAATCATCAAGCCGATGATGAAAAACGCTGAAGGCGCTAGCAGCATTAAACCATTAGCTTGATACCAACCGCCATCTTTCACCAATGGTAGCACTTCCATACCGAAGATTTTACCTGAGCCAAGAAGTTCACGGAAGAAACCGACTGTTACCAATACGAAACCGTAACCTAGACCGTTGGCCAAACCATCAATAAATGATGGAATTGGAGAAGATTTCATTGCAAATGCTTCTGCACGACCCATAACGATACAGTTGGTAATGATCAAACCAACGAATACTGACAATTGCTTAGAAATGTCGTATAGGTAAGCTCGCAATATTTGGTCAACCACGATTACCAAAGAGGCAATGATCGCCATTTGGACAATGATACGTACACTGCTTGGAATGTGATTACGAATCAGCGAAACGAAAAAGTTAGAAAATGCGGTTACAAACATTACCGCAAGTGTCATAACAAATGCCGTCTGTAGCTGAGTAGTCACTGCTAAGGCTGAACAGACACCAAGAACCTGAAGTGCAATTGGGTTGTTATCCAATACCGGTTCAAAAAGGCTCTGTTTAAGAGATTTTGCACTAGACATTAGTTCTTCAGACCTCCGTCACGAACTTTTGCTAGGAATGGTCCGTAGCCCATATCACCTAACCAGAAATTAAATTGGCGTTGAACCCCATTACTGGTCAATGTCGCTCCCGAAATCGCATCTACACCGTGCTCAGAACCTGCTGGCGCACCACCCTTCACAATACGAATTGCTGGGTTGTGGTTGTCGTCATACAGTTTCTTACCTACGAATTGAGCTCGCCATTTAGGGTTCTCTACTTCGCCACCTAATCCAGGAGTTTCACCTTGTTCATAGTAGATCAGTCCGTCAATAGTATTACCGTCAGTTTCAACAGCAACGAATGCGTACATCATCGACCATAGGCCATTACCATGGATAGGTAGGATAAGACGAGACAATTCATTGTTTTTCTTAACCAAGTACACTAAGCCATAGTCAGCACGAGTGATAATTTTCGCTGGATCTTTATCTTTAGGTAATCGAATCGAACGTTTTGGGCTTGAGGCAGCGGCACGCTGATTGTAATCAGCCGCAGCGACACCTTTGTCCGTTTTGTCGACAAGTTTACCTGTTTTAAAATCTAACAACTTAGGCACGATATGTTGTTTATACAGCTCACGAATGCTGCCTTTACTCATATCAATACCAGATACTTGCAAGATTTTGCTTTGTTTATCTAATGCTGCGTTTAGGTCTTGTTTATCACGTAAACCTACTGCCGCTACCGATACGATAATTGAGCACACTAAGCTCAACGCGATAACAACAAACAGCGTCTTTTTAATGCTATCGTTATTGCTTGCCATAGCGCGCTAGTCTCCGCTTAATGTTACTTTCCACAACAAAATGGTCGAACAGTGGGGCAAAGAGGTTAGAGAACAAAATCGCTAACATCATGCCTTCTGGGTATGCTGGGTTAACTACACGAATTAACACACACATCGCACCAATCAATGCACCATACACCCACTTACCTTTGTTAGTAAATGAAGCTGATACAGGATCCGTCGCCATAAAGAACATACCGAATGCAAAACCACCAAGGACTAGGTGCCAGTAGAAAGGCATAGCAAACATTGGGTTGGTATCAGAACCGATAGCGTTAAATAGTGATGAAATTGCAATCATACCGATAAGCACACCACCAATGATACGCCATGATGCAATCCCCATATAAACGATAATTGCAGCGCCAATCACTAGAGCAAGCGTCGATGTTTCACCAATAGAACCCGGAATATTACCTAGGAAGGCATCCATCCAAGAAATTGTATGGCCTGTTGCGGTATTCATCAGAGAACCGCCACCATTTTGAGACCATTGGCTCAATGCAGTCGCGCCTGAAAAACCATCAGCGGCTGTCCAAACAACATCCCCAGACAATTGCGCTGGGTAAGCGAAGAATAAAAACGCACGCCCCGCCAATGCTGGGTTAAGGAAGTTACGCCCTGTACCACCAAAGATTTCTTTCGCGATAACCACACCAAAGGTAATACCTAGTGCAGCTTGCCAAAGCGGTAATGTTGGCGGAACGATCAATGCAAACAAGATAGAGGTAACGAAGAAACCTTCGTTAACTTCATGCTTGCGCACCATACAGAACAATACTTCCCAGAAACCACCCACGATAAAGACTGTGGCATAAATTGGTAAGAAATAAGTCGCGCCAAGTAGCATTTTACTACCCCAACCAGCCTCATCTCCCATGGTTCCACCCAACATTTGGGTAAACCAATAGTGCCAATCACCATTGATAATTGCGGTGAATTGATCACCTGAATACATATGGTTTAATGCAGCAATGGCTTGTCCACCGACGTTATACATGCCGAAGAACATTGCAGGAAACACTGCTAACCAAACCATGATCATGATACGTTTTAAATCAATACTATCACGAACGTGCGAGCTCTTCTTTGTCACCAAGCCAGGAGTATAAAAGACCGTTGCTGCTGCTTCATACAGAGCAAACCATCGTTCATGCTTACCACCCGGTTCAAAATTATGCTCGATATCTTCAAGAAACTTTTTAAGGCCCATGAAATTACCCTTCCTTCTCAATCTTATCCAAGCACTCACGAAGTAACTCACCGTACTCGTATTTACCAGGACAAACAAAGGTACACAGCGCTAGATCTTCTTCATCAAGTTCTAATGCACCCATGCGTTGAGCACTGTCTATATCACCTGCACATAGATCGCGAAGCAACAACGTTGGTTCGACATCTAATGGCATCACTTTTTCGTAATTACCAATTGGCACCATTGCACGCTCACTTCCGCACGTGGAAGTGGTCATGTTAAACAGTTGACCTTTAAACAAGTGGCTCAAGTACGCACGTGTCACAGAAAAACGGTTTTTACCAGGCATTGCCCAGCCCAAAAACTCTTTCTCACGACCTTCACGTAAAACGGAGACTTGCAAATGGTAACGGCCGAGATACGCATGTGGACCAGATGCGATCGTCCCCGATAGCACTGAACCAGAGATAACGCGCACTTCGCCTTTCATGATTTCGTTCTCAACGATGCTATCGATGCTCGCGCCCATCACGGTACGAACTAGACGAGGTTTATTCACGACAGGGCCCGCTAATGAAATCACACGGTCTGTATGTAACTCACCGGTTAGGAACATTTTACCGAACGCAATCACGTCTTGATAGTTGATGCTCCACGCGACGTTGTCTCCATTAACTGGATACAGATGATGCATGTGTGTACCTGGAAGACCCGCTGGATGAGGCCCTGCAAATACCTGTTCTTCAACTTTAGCGTGAGATGAGCGAGGAAGTTTCTCTGCGGCTTTACACACAAAAACTTTACCATCGGTCAACGCTGCTAGGACATCAAGCCCAGCAACAAATGCTTCTGGTTGCTCATTGATAACAACACTAGGATCAGCAGCTAATGGACGAGTATCCATTGCCGTCACAAAGATCGCATTTGTGTTAGAATCGACTGCTGGAACCTTGCTAAACGGTCGAGTACGCAACGCGGTCCAAAGACCTGAATCAATCAACTGGGTTCTCACCGCATCACGGTCAAGACCAGCAATTTGATTGGCTTCAAACTTATCGAAGGTCACCTGCTCATCACCTGCCACTTCAATCACAACCGATTGAAGTACACGTTTTTCACCACGATTTACTTCGATAACTTTACCGCTAGCTGGTGCAGTAAATTTCACACCCGGGTTCTTTTTATCTACAAAAAGAACTTGAGCTTTTTTTACTACATCACCTTCACGAACATGCATTGTTGGACGCATGCCAACGTACTCTTCGCCAAGCAAGGCGACTTTCTTGATGGTTTTACCATCACTAATCACCTGGGATGGAACGCCTGAAATAGGGAGATCCAAACCCTTTTTTATTGTAATCATACGCACTTGCACTACTTTTTTATCGGGAAAAAGATTCTTTAAATTGCGCAAATTCGAGGCACAACACTGCGCCGATTTGCCAAAATCGTCAGATTAGACAGAAACGATGCATTGCCCTCTAGACACGATATAGACAGTGTCCGCTTTGGCTCACCGAAGCCAACCAAAGTCGCAACATCCTTTTAACAACCTCGTCATTGCTTGAGAGGAGATCGATCAGAAAAGCTAGTTTAACATTTTTTAGGAACTTGATGCTATTAAGAATATTGTGAATCTCCCTAATTTTTATCAGGAATGCAAAGTCACTACCCTTAACCCTGTTCATCGCTCTCTTTGTCCCCTCAGAAGGAATACCTAGCAGAATATGAGCTATGTCAATTCTCCTATTTTTTCCTCGCCAAACTTACTCTAGGTTGTTTTATTACTGTTACAGTATTGGTCAAAATACCATTTTTCGCTGTATTTTCTCACTATTGTTGCGTGAGATTAATGCCCGCCGCCCATACATGAAGGACTATCAGGGCGAGTATTTTGACGCTCTAGCCATTCTTGCTGAGTATAGGTATGAATCGCCAATGCGTGAATGTGGTTCGCAAGTTCCTCGGCTAACACTTGATTCACTTGGCGATGACGTGCCAACAGTCTTTGCCCTGCAAAGGTATCAGTGACAACGGTTACTTTAAAATGGCTTTCTGAACCAGGAGCCACATTATGCATACCACTTTCATTTTCTACCGTTAAATGCATCGGCTCAAATGCTTGGTTCAATTTCTGCTCAATGGTTTGATGGATAGTCATAACTTTGCTCAATGTTTATGCATAAATAGGATTTTGGGCCTAGTCTACCGCGTTGTAACAGAGAAAAAAAAGGTTTTAGTTTCTTCTAACCTTTGCATTTGCGACAATATCCGTACTAATTGACAATTGTAATGCATTATGAACACTGAGCTCACGATACTAGGCCGTCAACTCACTTTACATCGCTTTCCTATAAATACCAACGAAGCGCTTCAAGCATGGGATGCGGGAGACGAGTACCTAATCGCTCACCTTGAAGAAATGGCGCTCGCTGATAATCAACATGTTTTAGTACTCAACGACCAATTTGGAGCACTCAGCTGTTGGTTCTCAACACGTCACCGTATTACCCTGATGAGTGATTCTTTCATCGCTCATCAGGGCATTTTAAATAATCTAAAACAGAATCATTGCCCAGAAGTGACATGCCTCACGACCATGGATGCTATACCTAGCGATATCGATATCGTGGTCATGCAGATTCCGCGTAATAATCGTCATTTAGTTTGGCAACTGTCTCAGCTACGTGCGCAGTTACCAAGCACTTGTCAGGTTGTTGCGGTCAATAAGGCAAGAGACATACACACCTCAACCTTAACCTTGTTTGAGCGTTATCTCGGCCGTACGCACACGTCACTGGCATGGAAAAAACATCGTTTGGTATTTAGCCAACCGGATGCAGCACCGACATCGGTCATGAGTGAGATTGACTGGCCTGTCGCTGGCGAAGCGATTCAGTTACATAATCGGCCCAATGTTTATTCAGGTGAAAGCTTGGATCAGGGCGCTCGTTTTATGTTGCAGCATTTACCACAAAACTCGCAGTTTAAGCATATTATCGATTTAGGTTGTGGGAACGGTGTACTCTCAGTCAAATTGGGACAACTTAATCCAGAAGCGATATTGACGTGCATTGATGAGAGTTTTATGGCGGTCGCTTCGGCACAAAAGAATATACAGGTGAACCTAGGGAGCGAGCGTCAAGTCTCCTGTTTGGCGAATAATTGTCTTGATGGATTTGATGCCGCTAGCGCAGATCTCATCGTATGCAATCCGCCTTTCCACCAGCAACAAGCGATCACGGATCATATTGCTTGGCAGATGTTTTGTGATGCTAAGCATGTCCTGCGCAAAACAGGAAAATTAATGGTTATTGGAAACCGTCACCTAAGGTACGATGTAAAATTAGCCAGACTCTTCGGCAAGTCACATGTGAAGACTGTCGCCGGTAATAAAAAATTTGTTATTTTAGAAGCAACGAAGAGTTAAATACTCTGCCGCTTAAATAAAGGAAGGAATTAACCATGAGAAAACTGGTTCTTGCGGCGTCTATCGCCCTACTGTCAGCGTGTTCGACCCCCCAACAACAAGTCAATTTTGTCCCTAAGGCAACGACAAACACCGCACAGGTTGCGCAAAATGCCTCATTTACTTTAACAAGTAAAGACGTACGCTCGGCGCAGTATATCGCGTTAGTCGACAGCGGCCGTAATCAAATTGAACCGATCCACGCTCGCCAAAATGTGCGTATTGCCATTGAAAATGCAGTGAAAGACCAGTTTCAATCACAGGGCTTTAATGTCACCGTGAATAGCAAAAACTCGGTAAACGTCGAAATTGAAAATGCACTAGTAAAAGTTAAGCATTCCATTTTAGACAATGAAATGACGGCGAAAGTTGTGATCGAAGTGACCGCGCAATCGCCGACTGGACGATTAGTTAAAACCTTTACGGGCACCGCAAACCGTACCGCTGCGCTTAGTGCGTCTGTGCAAGATGTACAAATGGTGTTTAATGACGTCGTCAACAATGTCTTGAAAGAAATGGCTAACGACACAGAACTTCGTCAATACATGAAGGAACGTTTCCATGGCTAAACCTTGGTTACTGTTACTGGCTTTGCTCAGTGCCCCAGTCGTAGCGGCCCCAAAAGTGACGTTTAATACGTCACTCGGGCCATTTACTGTCGAGTTAAACCCTAAGCAAGCGCCCATTACAGTAAAAAACTTTTTACGTTATGTAAAAGATGGCAGTTATGAAGGGAGTCAATTTCACCGTGTAATACCGGGTTTCATGGCCCAAGGTGGTGGCTTCGATGCAAATTTGCAGCGCCTCAATACCTATCGTCCGATTAAAAATGAAGCAGGTAACGGGTTAACCAATGATAAAGCGACGATCGCGATGGCAAGGACACAAGCCTCCAATTCTGCCACGCGCCAGTTTTTCATTAACTTAGCCGATAATAATTTCCTCAACTATAGCCGTACCTCAGCAGGCTACGCTGTATTTGGTCATGTGATTTCAGGATTTGATGTCGTACAGTCAATGACGAAGCAACCGACTCACAGCGTCGGATTCATGAAAAATGTACCAACCACCCCTATCGTTATCAAGAAAGTAACCTATACGCCGTAACTGTAGCGCTCCAGCCTCCGCTGGAGCTCTCTGTATAAGGATATGCTATGCCGTTAAAACCCTACCCAACTTGGCGACAAACGCTGCAAAGCTATATGGATCGCCGTCTCTTTTGGGTATTTCTTCTAGGCTGCTCGAGCGGCTTCCCTTGGGTATTGATTGGGTCTGCCATGTCAGGATGGCTGACCGATGCCGGCTTGACCTTAGCGCAAATTGGCTATTTCGGCAGTGTGTTTGCCGTGTATGCTATTAACTTTTTATGGGCCCCTTTAGTTGACCGTGTCAAAGTCCCGCTCTTTTGTCATGTATTAGGACAACGTCGTGGTTGGATTTTATTCTGTCAAACCGTCATTCTTATTGGAACGTTGTATCTCGCTGGCGTGCATCCTAATCAGCAGTTATTACTGACCTCGATGATTGCTCTGCTCATTGCGACCGCCTCTGCGACCCAAGATATAGCGATTGATGCGTTTCGTATTGACTCTTTTCCAAAATCTGAGGAGTCCAAACTGCCACAAGCCTCTGCGATGTCTGTCATTGGTTGGTGGACGGGCTACTCGCTGCCGGGCTATTTAGCCTTTGCGAATGCAGACTCTCAAGGCTGGAATATGGTGTTTTATGGCATGGCCGCAGTTGTCGCGGTATTGATGGTGATGACACTATTGGTCAAAGAACCCGAAAACCAGCGTGAAAAGCTGCAAAACCAAGCAGAGGAGCGGTATGAAAAAGTCGTTCATAACCGCGTGGTATCATGGCTAAGTGTTACGGTGATTGAACCGTTTGCCGACTTTTTCCGTCGCAATGGGTTTAAAGTCTCCATGACCATTCTTCTCTTTGTTTTTCTATTTAAAATTGGTGAAGCCTTTTTAGGGCGTATGTCGATTGCGTTTTATAAAGACATCGGATTTACTAACGAACAAATCGGCTACTATTCCAAGTTAATTGGTTGGGGCGCGACCATGCTATTCACGTTTATCGGCAGTATGGTCAACGTGCGATTTGGCATTGTGCGCGGTCTGATGATTGGGGGGATAGCCATGTCTGCCAGTAATTTAATGTTCGCTTGGATTGCGCAAGTCGGTCCCAACGAACATCTGTTTCTGGCCACGATTATTACCGATAACTTTACTACGGCATTCTCAACCGTAGCATTTGTTTCATTCTTAACCGTGCTCACGGGCCAAGCGTTTTCCGCCACCCAATACGCGCTATTGGCGTCGTTAGGTAACTTCAGCCGAACGACGCTATCGTCAGTCAGTGGTCAATTTGCAGAATACCTTAATAACTGGTCGTTATTCTTTGTGTTTACTGCGCTCATGGTCGTTCCAAGCCTTATTATGTTGTATTGCTTAAGGCACTACTTTGATGATTTATTAGCTAAGGCGCAAAACCGAGATAACTGACCGCACATGGCAACAACACTCATCAATAATAAAGCCAACCTCATTTCTGTCAGGTTGGCTTTTTATCTCAAACTAGGTTTTGGGCTCATCAAAGACATAATCATCTAAATGGATACGGGGCACGCAAAACGCATTGATCGCACAGATAAATGCAAGCAGCGCCGCGGCTTTAAATCCCCACTGAAACGCCCCCACCACAACCTCATGAGGTGCATTAACTAACACATTAATCGAACTACTTACGCCAAAGCCTGGAATGAATGAATAAATTAACGTCCCAAACATCGCAGTCCCCACCGACGCACCGAGTGAACGGCACAAGCCTCCCATCGCAGTAATTCGGCCAAGATGCGTCTTACCTGCAATTGTTTGAATCGTTAATTGAGTTGACGGCATCACCGTGCCTAATCCGCAGCCACACAGAAATGCTAAACCACTGACTAAATTCGCGGTGGGTTCAAGAATTCCGAGTAGCAAAAAATTGACGGCAGTAAAGCTCATTCCGATAACCGGAATATATTTGGGGACGCCGTAGTAGCTAATGAGTTTCCCAGTCATATACGCACCACAAATCACCCCTGCTGACAATGGAATCATATGTACACCAGCTTGCGCGGCGTTGAGATCCAAGGTGACCTGCAAGAAAATGGGGAGGAAAAAAGCTAATAGAAATAAACATGCAGCAAACATAAATGCGGACATGAGTGGACGATGAATTTCTTTTTTAACTAATAAATGTAAGGGTAAGAATGACTCATCGGTGCGTTTTTGCTGCCAAACAAAGAGAGCAAACGTCGCTAAAAAAGTGGCGAGTAATGCCAGACTCGTTACCGATCCCCACGCGAAGTAGTGACCACCAGAAGATAACCAGTAAATGATCACCGCGGTTAAGACAGGGAAAAGCATCAACCCATATAAATCAATACGACGCCTGTTAGCCGGTTGCGCCACAGTTTTCAAGCGGCTTAAACGATAAACACCAAAAGCAATCAACGGCAAGTTAAACCAAAACAACCACTGCCAACTTAAATACGTAACCACAACGCCTCCCAACACCGGGCCACTGATGCTCGATAAGGCAAAAAATGCGGAAAAATAGCCCTGAAAACGAGCTCTCTGTCGAGGAGGAACCACCTCGCCAATCAGTGCTTGCGATAAGCTCATCAAGCCACCACTGCCCACACCTTGTAATATTCGTCCAACCACTAACTGCAGCATGGTATTAGAGAGCGCACAAAATACTGAACCGATTGCAAAAATACCTAATGCCAAAACAAGGATATTACGTCGGCCAAACTGATCGCCCAGCCAACCATAAATTGGGATAGTGGCTGCTCCTGTTAACATATAACCGATCACAATCCATGAGGCCAGCTGCATTCCGCCCAAATCACGCACAATATCGGGAGTGGCCGTCGCCAGTAGTGTTTGATCAATCGCGGCCAAAAACATAGGTAAAAATACAGTGGAAAAGATACTGAGAAAAACTTTCTTATCAACGTTAGGATTAGACATGGAAACACTTCAAAAATGAGAGAACGGCAGCCGCATACAATCGAGCCATAACCGATTAAAGATTAAACACATGATAAGCAATTATGTACTTAAGAGATAGAAGTAAAGTGTATGGCTGGCAGCAATCTGGTTAGCCCTCGATTTGCTCACCACACTTGGTTACTCCTCACTCATTGCAAAACGTAAATAGGACAACGCAATCTGGCAATCATCATGCCGTGAAAGTTGGTCAAATTGCTCATAAGTGAGTGGCATCAACTCTAGCCAGCGCTGCGTTACCCAACAGGCATCATCAAAGAAACAGTGCGGATAAAGCTTTCCTACTTGCGGGATTTCTTGATAAACCTCTTGCAAGCGTTCAGCAAGATATGAATCATCCTGATGCATCTCTTGCATTGGCCAACTCGCCTGCCATTCGACCTGCGCAATGCGCAATCCATCACTGTCAGTCTCTATTGAGTCAATACGAAAACGTTTAATACCCACCACGGTAATCCCAAGCATGCCATCACTGAGCTGTTCAAAATCGACAATTTTAACCCAAGTGCCAAATTGTGATAACGGGGGTTGCGCATCGCCAGCATCAAGATCACTTAAACAAATACCAAAGCAGGAATCGGTTTTCATGCACTCAGCCACCATACGTTGATAGCGAGGTTCAAAAATACGTAACGCCATTTTTCCTTCAGGCATGACGATAGATCCCAACGGAAATAACATAATCGTTTGCATACAGCCTCCTTGGTGCCATTCACTTGCATTATACAAGCTAGTTCATTCGACCAGTAATAAAAATTTGGCAAACGTAAAGCTCGTGCCGCCGCCTTGAATATCAATGTAAATCACAAAAATAATGCAATATTATGTAAAATTAATTTAGTTCCTCAGTAAAGTTTCTTTACGTGATAGTAGTCACAATAATATTTACCTTTTTCTAGATTTTTCACTTTTATTTGGGATATTAATCGTTATTATTCTCGGCATTAGTAATCGGTAGCGTAAACGTTAACGCAATCGATTATATAAACCAAAAATCACAATGTAGAGAATCACAGCAATGCGCAAATCACTTTTAGCACTAAGTCTAGCAGCTGCAGTTTCCACTCCTGCCTTGGCCGCTGATTACACTGATGGTAACACTCATAAGAACGATTATAAGTGGATGCAATTTAACCTAATGCATGTACTTAATGAAAAGCCTGGTAATAACAACCACACTTACTTCGAAATGGAGTTTGGCGGTCGTTCTGGCATTTTCGATCTTTACGGTTACCTCGATGTATTCAACCTCACCGACGACGATGACAGTGATAAATCAGAATATAAAGGCAACAATGCTAAAATGTTTGCCAAGTTTGCGCCGCGTATGTCTATTGATGGTTTGTTCAACACGGATTTATCGGTTGGTCCAATCAAAGAATGGTACGTTGCTGATTACACGACCATTGATGGCAACAGTGATGGCGGTTACGCCACCAAAAATGGTATCGGTGCCGATGTAATGGTTCCTTGGTTTGGTAAGGTTCAATTTAACCTCTACAAATCATACAACATCAAAAATAACGAATGGAACGGCTACCAATTCTCTACAGTATGGTTCAAGCCTTTTGTTAACTTTGAAAACGGTTCATTCATTGCTTATCAAGGTTACCTAGATTACGAATTCGGCCTAAGAGAAAAAGCAGGCGCATCATCAGATCACGGTCTAGCTTGGTTTAACGGTATTTACTGGCACAGCAATCGCTTTGCAGTGGGTTACGGTCTTAAAGTGTTTGATGACGTATACGGAATTAAAGACTCTAAAGGCTTCAGCTCGTCAGGTGTGTCGCATTACTTCGATGTCACTTACAAATTCTAATGAGCTAGTTCAGCCAGTGGAATGAAAAAAATGGTGCGAATATCGCGCCATTTTTTTGCTCTTCTTATGAGTTTTAACACGAACAATGCTATTCTCATCGCCTTATATCATCGCTGAGGTCAATCATGAATATCGTTGTGGTCGGTCCCGGAGCCATCGGCTCTTTATGGGCATGTTATCTACATCAAGCAGGTCATAATGTCAGTCTCTGGGCACGAACTGACCAGCGCTCGGGTCAATATTGTCTGAGTTCGGTGGTGTCGCCTGCCAGAATAAATACCACGCTGCGTCACAATGATATCGAGGCAGTGCGCCATGCCGATGTTATCTTGATAACCACCAAGGCCAACCAGGTGTCTACTGCGTTGCGGCCACTACTCGCCGATGTGCATGGCGATGCGATTTTCCTTTTTATTCATAATGGCATGGGAGCGCTTGAACAACTAATGGAGACGCTGTCTGAGTATCCATTACTACAAGCCATCACCACACATGGCGCGATGAAACCCTCCCCTCAGCAAGTCACTCATACTGGATTGGGCCGCACCGATCTCGGAGCTCTCAACCATAAGGGACAATCATGCCAGTTTATGGCAGAGGTGCTGGGTCATGCCCTGCCCGACGTCATTTGGCACCAGTCAATTGAGTTACCCATTTGGAAAAAGCTCGCGATTAACTGCGTTATTAATCCACTAACGGCCATTCATAATATTCGTAATGGCGCGCTACAAGCCGCAGAATATACGGATACCATTTATGGTATTATCGCTGAAGTCGTGATGGTAATGAAGGCCAGTGGTGTGAGCATACAGCAAGAGACTCTCATTCAGGATGTCTATGATGTGATCGCGCGTACCGCTCAAAACTATTCATCCATGCATCAAGATCTTGCTCACCAGCGTGAGAGTGAGATTGATTTTATCAATGGCTACGTGCACAGCCAAGCACAGCGTCATCATATTTCAGCGCCATGTAATCATCGATTATGGCAAACGGTTAAGCAATTAGAACAGCATTGGAGTCACACATGACTAAACGCATTTTAGTACCCATAGCCAATGGCACGGAAGAAATTGAAGCGGTCACGGTTATTGACACCCTTACCCGAGCAAACTATCAAGTCTCAGTGGCAAGTGCCGATTTTGAGGGCAAGCTAAGTATCACCTGCTCTCGCGGCGTGGTATTAACGGCGCAACATCGCTTAGTCGATGTGGCCGATGAGGAATTCGATGCTATTGTCTTACCCGGTGGGCAGGCCGGTGCCGAAGTGTTACAAAAAAGCACACTTCTTGTCGAAATGCTCAAACAGCAAAAATACGATGGTCGTCTTGTCGCCGCCATATGTGCAGCCCCCGCCCTTGTTTTGCAATATCACGATCTCTATCCGGGAGCGATCATGACTGGGCACCCGAATTTTCAAACGCAGATCCCAGAGACGCTACGCCGAACAAAGCGGGTCACGTTTGATATCACCAATAATGTTCTAACCAGTCAGGGGCCAGGTTCATCGCTCGAGTTCGCGATTGAAATCATTATGCGTTTATCTGGGAAAACGGTGGCCAAACAGATCGCAGAACCGATGATGGTTCTTCCACAATTACATTATGACAAACTTAGCGAAGATGCTTAAAACCATGACATTTGATATTGATACCGTTCGCTCTCAATTTCCTTTTCTCGCACAGCAAGTGAACGGCTATCCACTCACCTACCTCGATAGTGCGGCGACCTCACAAAAGCCCAACGTGGTCATTGATACACTGACCAACTATTATCGGTTAGAGAATGCCAATGTGCACCGTGGCAGTCATCACATGACCGCTCAAGCGACATCTCGCTATGAAGGCGCTCGGCATACGGTTGCTCAATGGATAGGCGCCCCTAGCGAGGACACGATTATCTGGACTCGCGGGACCACTGAATCAATAAACCTGGTTGCTTATAGTTACGCTCGCACGCACCTTCAGCCCGGCGATGAAATCGCAATTTGTGAGAATGAACATCACGCGAATATTATTCCTTGGCAACTGATTGCCCAGCAAACCGGTGCAAAAATCATAAAAATTCCAATCACGACGCACGGTGAGTTCGATTGGGCTTATTTTGACAATATACTCAGCGAGCGCTGCAAGCTAGTCGCCGTCGCGCACATTACCAACGTCACGGGCGTGCGCCAACCTATAGAAGCGATTATTGCTGCGGCCCATCAAGTCGGAGCTAAAGTGCTCGTCGATGGTGCGCAAGGGGTAGTTCATGAGCCCGTCAATGTTACCGAATTAGATGCAGACTTCTATGCCTTTTCAGGACACAAGTTATTCGCGCCCAATGGTATCGGCGTGTTATACGTAAAACCCGAACTCTTAGCCACGATGTCAGTATGGCAAGGTGGGGGAAAAATGGTTGAACGG
This sequence comes from Vibrio sp., assembly GCA_052087065.1. Classification (GTDB taxonomy): domain Bacteria; phylum Pseudomonadota; class Gammaproteobacteria; order Enterobacterales; family Vibrionaceae; genus Vibrio. The sequence continues at coordinate 19,547 of JBQGON010000037.1, forward strand.
GTAAGCTTTGCCGGTACTCAATTTGCGGCGGCTCCTGCCTGTTTTGAAGCTGGCACCCCAAATGTGGCGGGGGCAATTGGTCTTGCTAGCGCGATTCAGTGGTATCAACAATTTGACCATCAAGATATTAAGCAACACATCGCAACGCTGCATCATGCCTTATATGAAGGATTATCAACCATCGATGATCTTCGTATCATCGGCCATCAGCCTGGCTCGGGTATCACCAGTTTTATCGTCGATGGTGTTCATCACCACGATATTGCGACATTACTTGATCAACAAGGTATTGTAGTTCGTGAAGGCCACCACTGTGCGCATCCACTCATGGAGGCGCTCAAGATTGCCGGAACCGTTCGCCTGTCATTGAGTATTTACAATAACCACGCCGATGTCATGCGTGTCATTGCTGCGATAAAAAAAGCCACTGATATTCTGTGAGGTCACTGATTATCGTATACGCTAACTCGTATACACCCGCGTGGTTTATTAAGTCACGTTTACTTAATGATAGGCGTATTTAACGCGTGATTTAACCATGAAATGTTTGATGAAAAGGAGTGAGTCAATGCGTTCCCTATTTATTCTCGGCTGTTGCCTAGTCAGCACTAGTACCTATGCAAATCAAGCATTTGATACGATTCCGAGTAGCGCCCAAACCATGGTCAATACGGTATTTAAGCAGCTTCATATTACCGAGACCAGCAATAAGAAAAAAATGGCTCTGTATCAAGATGCAGCGGTATTTTTAGCGGATCAGTGGTCAGGGTACTTAGTTAGTCCAACCAATCTTAAACTGTTTAGCGCTGAGAATAACCCAGTAAAAATGATTGAAGTGGTTTTAAATACTCAAGACCATGGGATTGTGTTCCTTGACTACACCTATTTTCCTAGCCATCAGCAACTTTACGTGGCTAAAAAAGAAATTCGCTATGGCGATTCCAAGACCGCTGTGGCTATTTACCAGAAAGGGAAAAAAGACACCAAACACATGGTGTTACTCAATGAAGGCGGGAACCGTGCGAATTTGAAGAGAAAAGGTGCGCTCGATTACACCACACTGAACATTGATGCGCCAAACGGTGCGGTGGTTTACAACTCTTACTCAATCATTAATTTATGATGAGTCTCACCACGCGAAGTGGTGAGACCATTATTGCTTACGAATTCACAGAATGACGAATCGTATCGACAATCGCACGCAGGCCATTGCCTCTCGATGCCGATAAATGATTCAACAAGCCTAATTGCTCGAAATATTCATCCACCTCTACGGCTTGAATTTGCTCGGCATTCTTATGATTAAAAGCGGCGAACACAATCGCTATCAAACCACGTACAATGCGTGCATCTGAGTCGGCATGGAACGTCCAAATCCCTTCTTCGTCACAATGAGCTAACAGCCAAACCTGACTTTCACATCCGGCAACCGTCATGGTGGCTTGTTTATCGCTGTCATCCATTTTCGGTAATAGTTTACCCCACTGCACGACTTGACGATAACGGTCTTCCCAGCCATGCAGCGTCGCCATCACTTGACGAACTTGCTCATCAGTAATAACGCTACCAAATGGGTGCTCCGGAAATCCAGACATGATGTTCTCCAAACGTTCATTGCCATCACAGACTGTGATGATGGCTCATTGATTAAGCTTTACGGTATTTCTGCATCAATTTATCCACGATGCGTGATGCGGCAACAAAACCAAAGCTTGCCGTCACCATCGTTGCCGCGCCAAAACCGCTGGCACAATCCATGCGCTTCGGTCCTTCCGCCGTCGCTTTCGTGCCACACACCGAACCATCGGCTTGAGGATATTTCAGTTGCTCTGTTGAAAAAACACAATCAATGCCAAATTTTCTCGCCGGGTTGGTCGGGAAATTATGAAAGCGGCGTAGACGGTCTTTGAGTTTTTTGGCGAGGGGATCTTGAATGGTTTTGGTGAGATCCGCCACTTTAATTTGTGTCGGATCAATTTGCCCACCAGCGCCTCCAGTCGTCACAACTTTAATTTTATTGCTCCGACAGTAGGCAAGTAATGCCGCTTTAGCTTGCACGCTATCAATGGCATCAAGCACGTAATCATAACCACGATTTAAGTAATCATGCTGATTTTCAGCATTAATAAAATCATCAATTAAATTGACTTGGCAATCAGGATTGATCCGTTTTACGCGTTCAGCCATAACTTCGATTTTACTTTGCCCAACCGTGCCGCTCATCGCATGAATTTGACGATTAATGTTGGTCACACACACATCATCCATATCGATCAGAGTCAGCTCTCCGACTCCGGTTCGTGCCAATGCTTCTACCGCCCAAGAGCCCACCCCACCGATACCAATCACACACACATGAGCGGCACGTAAAATGTCGACTTCCTCATAACCATACAAGCGACGTGTACCACCAAAACGTTGGTCATAACTTTCTGAGGCTGGGGCTTCAAGTTCTCGCATAACAACAATCCAAATCGGGGAAAAAGAAAGAGTGCGTTTTATACGCACTCTTGGAAAAAAAGTCTAGTTACAACCTCGGCCTATTCTAGCTTTTCTGGCGGCGTCGCCCAAGGAGCTTGTGTCGGTGAGGCTTTGAGCCCCAACTTCCACACGCGACCAAAATGCTTGTAATGGCCAGCGGCATTGCCAGCTCTTGGTCCCATGCCATGGTAAAGATCCAAGTGATTATCTTTAACTGCACCACCGGTATCAAGCACAATCAATAACCGTAGCTGATGCGTTCCGGTATAAGAGCCATCCGCATTAAGTAGCGGAACTTCCGCCAAAATAGGGGTTCCCATTGGCAAGATGGAACGATCGCCAGCAACCGATGCCATTGGCAATAAGGGGATCCCTGCACTGCCTGTCACTGGCGCTGCAGCCCGTGGCTCAAAAAAGACATAGGAAGGATTTTGCTCCAACAGCTCCATGACCTGATCAGCGGAGTGAGTATCAACCCACGCTTTGATTGCTTTTAACGACATGTCTTTTCTCGCGACTTCGCCTTGATCAATCAACACTTTACCAATGCTGACATACGCTTTGTTATTTTTACCCGCGTAAGCAAAGTACTCTAACGTGTCGTCATCACCGAAGTGAACAAAACCACTACCTTGCACCTCCATGATAAAAGGAGCAATCAAATTTTTCGCATAACCCAGCTCGAGCCCCTTCCCTTGTAGCGCTCCGGCGTAGATTTGCGCACGAGTTGGACAGTTTTGCGTACAATTGGGTTTACCGTACACTGGATATTTATACTCATCATCTGGTTCATGACGCAGTTCAATCACCGGAGAAAAATAACCGGTAAACAACACATTCCCTTTTTGATCACCACCACCTAATTGCGCGGTTTCTATTCCGAATTTTTTCAAATCTTGCGGATCACCACTCTCCATCACCCAATCATTCAACTGGCTATATAAAGACTGATATATTTTCGCCATACTCGGTGAATTTTGCACAACTTCACTACTTTGCTTAAGAAAAGCGGAGTAATCACGCGGCGAGTTGGAATGCACTTGTTCAACTTGATTCAGTTTTCTAGCAAACGGCGGATCTTGATATTGTTGACCGCGATCGGTTGGCGCACAACCAAACAGCAATAACACACAAGCCAAAGGGAGAAGACGTTTAATCACAAATTTATATCCAATAAGAGTCCAGTGGATGCAGCATGGCAAAGTCACGTACTAAGCGCAATCATAGAACGCTCAACGTAGATCATTTTTGAATTTTTTTGACAATCTAAACGTTGGGTTGTAATTGGCCGAAGATATCAGGCGCATTTGGGTATGGTCGTCATTCAACATACGATAACGGTACTCACTGCCCCCCGCATTAAACGACAAAACCTCACCATTGAAACGAAATTGTGTCGCAACAGTATGCCCTTGCATCATAATAGTACCAGAGCGAATATTGATGGTACTGGCGGCGTATGGCGCGACATCTTGTTCAACCCACATCCCATACAGCTGCTCTTGCGAAGTAAACACATGGCGCGCTTGCAAGTATAAATAAACATACCCACTACCAACTACTATGGTACCTATCAAGGCAAATACAATGCAGGCTCGCTCAACATACTTTCTTTTCTGACTACTCACAGAACCTCTTTATGGCTGACATACTAATAGATTACATAACAATGAACTTGGTTGATTATAATCGAGAACACCACAGGTACAAACTTGAGTCAGTCTGTTTTGATTAAATAAAAAAACACCTTGCCTAATTTTGAATAAAAAGTCATTATTTAGACATAAATAAACAAAGGTGAGTAGGCAGTGAAAATACGCAGTACCGAGCTAGTCAAAGGATTTCGTCAGTCCGCCCCTTATGTCAATGCCCATCGCGGGAAAACCATGGTGATTATGCTAGGTGGCGAAGGCATTGCAGATAAGAACTTTCCAAATATTATTAGTGATTTAGCCTTATTACATAGCTTAGGGGTTAAAATCGTACTCGTGTATGGTGCACGCCCTCAAATCAATAACTTATTAAACGTTCATGACCATAATACGCCTTATCATAATGGCATTCGTATTACCGATGAAACCGCATTAAATCTTGTTATGCAGGCGGCGGGGCAATTACAACTGGCGATCACTGCCCGCTTATCCATGAGTATGAATAATACGCCAATGGCAGGCAACAAACTCAATATTGTGAGTGGTAACTTCGTGATAGCTCAGCCTTTAGGCATTGATACGGGGGTAGACTATTGCCACAGTGGACGTATTCGCCGGATTGACATTGAAGGCATCAACCGAATCCTCGCACAAGAATCCATTGTATTACTCGGCCCGATAGCCAGCTCCGTTACCGGAGAGTGTTTTAATCTATTATCTGAAGAAATTGCCACTCAAGTTGCGATTCGTTTAAAAGCAGACAAGCTCGTCGGGTTTTGCTCTGAGCAAGGCATCATTAATGAGCATGGCAATGCTATTGCCGAGCTTTTTCCAGCAGAAGTTGAATCGCTGATTGCCCACATGCAATCAGCCAACAGTTCTTCGCAAGAGGAAACGACCGGTGCTCTGCGATTTTTACGTGCATCGGTTTCCGCTTGCCGCGCGGGGGTTCCACGAAGCCACTTAATCAGTTACAAAGTCGATGGCGCTTTAATTCAAGAACTGTTCTCATTCGATGGGATCGGTACGCAAGTGGTCACCGCCCAAACAGAACAAGTTCGCCAAGCTCATATTGACGATATTGGTGGCATTTTTGATTTGATATTACCGCTCGAGGAAAAAGGTATTCTGGTGCGCCGCTCCCGCGAACAGTTAGAGCAAGAAATGCATAACTTTAGTGTCATTGATAAAGATGGCTTAATCATTGGTTGTGCCGCCTTATATCCTTATCAAGATGAAAAAATGGCGGAAATGGCCTGCGTCGCGATTCACAATGACTATAGAGATGGTCATCGCGGTTTAATATTACTTGAACACATGAAGCATGAAGCCAAATTACAAGGACTCAATAAACTCTTCGTACTCACAACGCAAAGTTTGCATTGGTTTCGAGAACAAGGCTTTATTGAGGCGGGTATTTCAGCACTCCCAGTGACAAAACAGCACTTATATAACTACCAGCGGCGCTCTAAAATATTGGTGTTAGAACTCTGAATAGAAAGGAATCGTAATACTTTTCGGTGTATCTCAAAAAATAGAAAGTGTCATTTATGAGACTTTATTGCAGTAACATTCAAAAAAAATGAGATTTAAATCTTTTCAAGATGGTCTTTGCTGTGTAAAATTCACCCAGTATTAGGTATGTCGTATGGAAAACGAATAATGCTATGCTAATGCCTCAATGAGGAATGGGTGAGGCTGATTATCTTTCCAAGGATAGGGTATAAACCACACTGAATAAGGTATCAATATCTTAATGAAAACTGTTATTTGTAATTCACTACAAAGCTTTTGGGACATGGCGGATAACCATTTGTTAGAAGGTCTCCATGTTCATTGTGTATTCGAAATAGACGAACAAAGTAAAACAGACTTAATCAATAACCGCTCTCGCTATGATATTCAAAGCATCACCTTCTCCAGTGTAAAACACACATTGAGCTTTTAAACCGGCTCAAGTTGCTCAACTAAGCCGCTCGACCGCTGCGTACGAATCTTAATGCTACGCTTGAGTACCGTCTCATCGCACAATAGAGTTAAATCAGATTTCGCCCGTGTAATACCGGTGTAGACTAACTCTCGCGTCAAAATCGGCGTGTATTCTGGTGGCAATATCATATAGGTATGAGCAAACTCACTCCCCTGTGATTTATGAATGGTCATGGCATAAGCGGTTTCGTGTGGTGGGACACGGCTGGGTAACACGGCCTTAACTTGACCATCTGGTAATTCAAAATAGACTTTCAGTCGCGGATTACCTTCATACTCATCAAGTAAGCATATC
>JBQGON010000038.1:0-24347 GCA_052087065.1 Vibrio sp.
CACCAGCAATCGCGGCTTTATGCACGCCTAACTTCATCGTCGCAGAGCGGGGCTCGAGTACCGCTAAAACACGCTGTTGACCAACTTTATTGCGCAGACCCTCAAGAGTCAGTTGGATCGCGGTTGGATGATGAGCAAAATCGTCATAGACCGTGACGTGATTGACCTCGCCTTTCAACTCCAAGCGACGCTTAGTATTGATAAATTTTGCCAACGCTTCACAAGCAAGATCGGGCGTCACCCCAACATGTCTCGCAGAGCCAATCGCCATTAATCCATTATGCATATTATGATCCCCAACTAAGGACCATTTCACTTCCCCGACATACTGGCCTGCAAAATAAACATAAAAATGACTCGCATCTGGCGTCTGCTTAATGGCTTGCCAAGGTGATGCCTCGCCCGCTTGTTCTTGCTCACTCCAACAACCACGCTGCAATACATCTTGAATCGCTTCATCATCATGAGGTGAAAAAATACGGCCATTACCCGGTACCGTTCGGACTAAGTGATGAAACTGTCGCTTAATCGCTTCCAGATCGTCAAAAATATCGGCATGATCAAACTCTAAGTTATTGATAATGAGTGTTCTTGGATGATAATGCACAAACTTAGAGCGCTTATCAAAAAAAGCGCTATCGTATTCGTCAGCTTCGACGACAAAGAACATGCTATCGCCTAAGCGTGAAGACACGCCGAAATTACCCAGTACACCACCAACAAGAAAACCGGGCTGATAACCGCAATCTTCAAGAATCCATGTCAGCATGCTGGCGGTCGTGGTTTTCCCATGAGTCCCAGCGACAGCCAACACCCAACGATCACACAATAAATGGTCATGTAGCCATTGTGGACCAGAGGTGTAACGTACATTATGGTTTAACACATATTCCACGCAGGGATTCCCGCGGCTTAATGCATTACCCACAATCACTAAATCAGGGTGTGGCTTTAGTTGCTCAGGATCAAAACCTTCAATGATCTCGATCCCTTGATCTTCTAGCATCGTACTCATGGGGGGATAAACATTCGCATCACAGCCAGTGACATGATGCCCCTGCTGTTTTGCCAAAACGGCAAGCCCTCCCATAAAGGTACCGCAGATGCCTAAAATATGAATGTGCATAATATTTGAGCCTCACAAGCCACAGTTACTTCTGCGTTCATTATCCTGATCCACTCAGCAATTGCGAGTAAAGGTTTTTCAGAAATCTGTCATTTCATCGTATTGAAGTCGTAAAGTGAGAGATTAATAAGGCACTTTCCTCAGCATCACAGGTCTAATACTGTAAACTAATCATTCCCTAAATAGCGGTCATCATTGACCTCTACTTTTCATCATAAAAGGATACGCGATGACTAAATTACGAACACTAGGCGAGTTTATTGTTGAAAAACAGCAAGACTTCCCACACGCCAGTGGTGAACTTTCTTCATTACTGTCTTCAATTAGTTTGGCTGCAAAAATTGTCAACCGAGAAATAAATAAAGCCGGATTGGTCGATATTACCGGTGCGACTGGTGTCGATAATATCCAAGGGGAAGAACAACAAAAATTGGACGCGTATGCCAATGAACAGTTTAAAGCTGCGTTGGAAGCAAGAGACCAAGTCTGTGGTGTCGGTAGTGAAGAAGAAGACGAAGCCGTCATCTTCACCCAAAAACTCAACCAAAATGCAAAATATGTGGTGTTAATGGATCCACTCGATGGCTCGAGTAATATCGATGTTAACGTTTCAGTAGGGACGATTTTCTGTATTTACGAACGCCTCTCTCCAGTCGGGACACCACCCACGGATGCCGATTTTCTCCAACCGGGTCATCGTCAAGTCGCCGCCGGTTATGTCGTGTATGGCTCTTCAACAATCTTAGTGTATACCACCGGTAATGGTGTCAACGGCTTCACTTATGATCCGTCCATTGGAACTTTTTGTCTTTCGCATGAGAACATGACCATTCCGCAAGAAGGTAAGATCTATTCAATCAACGAAGGCAACTATATTCGCTTCCCGCAAGGCGTGAAACAGTACATTAAACACTGCCAAGAGAATGTACCTGAAGACAACCGTCCTTATACGTCACGTTACATTGGCTCGCTTGCATCAGACTTTCACCGTAATCTAATCAAAGGCGGCATCTATTTATATCCAAGCACACTGAGTCACCCACAAGGGAAACTGCGTTTACTGTACGAATGTAATCCGATGGCATTCATCATCGAACAAGCCGGTGGTATCGCCACCGATGGTAAAACGCGTATCTTAGATATCGTTCCAGATGAATTGCACCAACGTGCTCCGCTATTTCTCGGCTCGACCAATATGGTCAATACGGTCCAAGGCTTCTTAGACTCGTGCCCGGATTCGCAATAATGATCAAACAAGCCCAGCTAACCGCTGGGCTTGTCATTACACGCCAATAGTTACTGGCTCTATCATGCACTATGTGCGCTGCAACCAATCTCCTGAGAGGATTTCACGCTGCAACTCACCGGCATCTTGGTATAAATAAATCCAGGCATCGCCATAGCTTGTCTCTATTTGCTCGCGGCGATACTCCACCGGCACGTTTTCTAAAATATCAAGCTGAGCTAAGGTCGCATCATCAATCACATACACTTCCCCAGCAATCGTTTTATGTCCTTCGACCAGCCCAGGATAGTCCCCTAAATCATATAACGTATATTCAGGCTTAGTATCAAACGTTCCTAAACACTGGCTGTTGGCCAAGTATTCATGATGAACTTCTCCATGGCGCAACGTGCCATAGACGAACACTAAATGTTGTTGCATCGGCGCTCCCTAATCAAACTCGAATTGATACAAGACATCCACGGCACTGCTTAACCCTGACACCGCCTCAATGTACAAATCTTTCATTAAGCGGTAACGAATCGTAAACTCACCCACAGAGTTAAAAATACCCACTCCATATTTAACTTGCAAGCCGGGCAAAATATAACCACTGACCGTCACCTGAGAATCATCGCCAGAGCCTTTCGTGTCTAACTGTAAATCACGCACGCCGACAGCATTACCTATTTCTCCGACTAATTTACCGCTTTGCGCGAGACTTAAGCCAATAAGTGTAGCCGTCATCGGATCCCCGCCATCTTGACCATCAATGTTTTGGCCGCGCAATAGGTAAGATAATGCATTGGCTTGTGGCATTGCAGGCTCGGAAAAGATCGTCACTTTCGGCATATCGACAGACCCCGTCACTTTGATACCGGCCGTCACATCATCTTCGGTATTATCTGGATTACGGATCGCAGTGATCGACAAGTAAGGTTTATCTATCGGGCCATTGAGCATGACCTTGCCTTCTTTAATGAGAAGGTCCTGACCAAACGATCGATAGGTACCATCCGTTAAGTTGACTTCGCCACTGACAAACGGTCCTTTATCATTTTGCGTCACTTTCAATTTACCATTAAGTCCAGCCTTTAGGCCAAACGCATCCAAATCAAAATCATCACCAATATCAACCAATACTGAGGTTTCGACTTTAAATGGCAGGCCTTGTTGCGGATCAACCGGCTGCATTTTTTTATTCAATAACACTTGATCTTTAGACACATTAATCGCGCTTGGTGGCAGTTTTTCTACCTTCACATGACCGCTTGGCAAATGCACCTGACCGGTAATTTTGGCCTCATCAGGATGTAGCACTAAATTCAGATCAGGAATGATATCGGCACTGAACATCGGCGGAACCGTGACATGAAGGCTACCTTTCGCACCGACATGCGCATTAATAATCCAGTTGGCCATGTCATTCCAATCGGCATCGCCATCCATAATCAGCTTGCCCTCTTTGGTGGACACATTGGCATTTAACTGCGCGGTGTAACCATTGAAATCCACCGCAAACTGGCCGCTATCCACTTCTACAGGAGAAATATCACCATGAACGTCTATATCATTTGCGGACAGTTTTCCGTTCACTTTAGGATGCAGTACATCCCCGGAAAACTCGATATCTGTCTTAATCGAGGCGCCCACACGGCTGTATTGACCAAATTGATTGGCTAAGAAACCCAAATTAAATGGCGTCAACTTGAGGTGACCATGCATGGTTTTATCCGTCTGCGTTACATCCGCAATGGTCACGTCTCCGGTAAGTTTGCCATTATCTTTCACATCAATGAGCCAGTTGGCTTTTAATTGATTGTCAGACAGGCCAGCGTTGATCTTGACCGTATTCCAACCTAGCGTCATTGGCTGTTTAAGTTGTTGTACTACTTGTCCTGAGGTTAATTCGATAATCGCGTTGACCTGTGGCGCTTGTTCAGTGCCCCACTTCGCCTGGATCTTCGCTTGGGCTTGGCCTTGTAACCGTGTATTTTGTGGCAGAAAATCGTCCAAGTCGGCAAAATTCACATGATTAACCGACAGATCGACACTGCCTTTGCGACCAATCGTCGTATCTTTATTTAAACAAATAGACGCTTCACGCTGCCGCCAACAATGGGCAGCCAGCGACACTGTTTGTTTTTTGCCGTTTACTTTTATCGGCAGTGTTTTACTCAAACGCCAGATACTCTTATGGGCTTGAATCGTCCAACGCGATATTTCGCCTTGCCAAAGCATCGCCTGCCTATCTTTTAGTGAGCCCGATAACGCCAAGTGCGTTTGCATCTGAGGTTTATCCGCGACCGTATCGAAGGTGAGACTGTGGTGCTTCTCGGTGCCGGATACCGTGAGCTTCATGGTGGCAACATGCTCTTGTTGATAGGTTAACCCTGACGCGTTTAACCTCAGATCGACCGTTGGATCCACCAAAGGAGCCACTGAACCTGAAATCGTAATTCGATCTAAAGCGGCTAATTGCTCCCACTCGATTCCTTTACCTTGAATATCCAACTGAATTTTTGGCTGCTTCATCGCGCCTTTTAAGTTGAGTTTCCCCTCCACCTTTCCGTGAGCCTGTGGCAAAGACTGATGAAGGTTAGGAATATTTAACGCAACCGCCATATCCCAATGATCACTCAAAGACCCTTTTATCTCTGCATGATTGTTACCATGCGATAACGATAAGCCTTCGGTATGCATCGTCACATTACCGTTGCCTTGAGTATCACTTACCGCGAGCTGTCCTTGCACATTCAGTGGTGATTTCCGCAGCTTTCCGCTTAACGTCAGCGTTGGAACACTGACCTTCCATCCTCCTTGCGCGGTTAATTGTCCGTCCGTGTGCAATTGTCCATTGATAACACCGGGAACCTGCGGCCATTGTTCACCAGGATGAAGATTCTCAAGGTCAATCTCGCCTTGCCAATTCACCGTGTTTTTCCAGCTTGCCGATGCGCTGCCAGAGACCTGTCCTTTTAAGGTATCTAACAAGAGACGTTTCACCTTGACTTGATATAAGTCTCCGGCGCCGTTCATCTTGAGCTTGATTGCTGGAATCGCTGGACCTGTCACTCCTGCGTGCACATCAAACTGATAATCAGTTAAATCGCCGCGAGCAGTAACACTGGATGAATGCACCTGATAATCAGCCGCGCCTTCTAATGGCCAATTGCCTTTTACATCGTTTAAGGCGAGATCAAATGGCATCGCTGCGCTCATCAATGCCACTTTCCCGTTGATATCGCCAGTCAGTGGTCCTTGTAAATTAGCCACAAGCTTTAGATGCGCTAGACTGCCAGATGCATTGATATCAAAGCCTTGACCATTTAACGGCTTGCCTTGGGTTTTCCCCTTAAGGGCAAGACTCAGCGGATAATTCCCCGATAATTGTGTATGGCCTTTGAGCTGCGCATGACCAAAAGGACTGTCGACAGAAAGTGAATCAATCGTCACACGATCCCTCACCGCTTTACCACTCAACCCAAGATGATTGATCACCAAAGGACCATTCGTTAACCATTGAAAATCGTAAACATCAAATTGCTTCACATACACATTGAGAGGTAAGGTTATTCTCTCGAGTGCTAAGCGAATATCCTGAGGTTTTACCGGTTTGCTGTTCGGCTTAGCTTTGGCGGGTTGCTCGGCACTTTTGGGTAAGCGTAAACGAATCTTTTTCCACTCAGATTGGTCTAAATGCAACGAATTACCGCGCATAAACGCACGTAAAGATAAATGTTGCCATTGTAGACGGGTACCCATGATATCAAGATCGGTATTATCAGCATTAACCTTTCCCACATAGACCGGGATCGGAGTCGCGATATTCAGTGGGCCACTTTCAGGCGGAGGCGTTGTCGCAGGCTGTACGGGCTTCACTTTCAATGTGAGGCCCTGAGTATTCAATTGCCGAATGCACAACGCGGCATCCAGAAAGCAATCGGCTTTAACGCCGAGCTGGAGTGTTTTGGCCTGAAAATCGACGCCAAGCGTGTCATCGACATAACGGACATCATGTAAGGTAAAATCTGGGAATAACGCCCCTTCTGTTTTACCAATTTTCAATTGTGGTACAAACTGCTGCGCTCCGTATAAAGCCAAATCTAACCCTGTATTGGTCAGTAATAAGCCACCGACTAAACCGGTGACCACCAGCAGTAATACTGCCGTAGCCATCGACAGAATCTTGGTCCACTTTAAGGCAACATGAATCATAACTCAGGCCCTAAGGTGAAATGGATACGAAATTGGTCACCAGGATCATTATCAAGTCCCCACGCGAAGTCTAGCCGCAGCGGCCCAACGGGGGATACCCAGCGTAAACCAAAACCGGTGCCGGTTTTCCAATTGGGTGTTTTATCAAACGCATCACCAGAGTCGACAAAGAACGCTGCCCACCAATCACCGGTCACTCGGTACTGGTACTCTAAACTGCTGGTTACCATATACTTAGCGCCAGCTAAAGCCCCAGTTGAATCACGCGGTGAAATGGATTCATAGCCATAACCTCGAATACTGCTATCACCACCAGCAAAAAAACGTAACGATGGCGCAACACGATCAAAGTTCTGCGCAAAATTCGCACCACCGTTTATCCGTAATAAACCGCGATGGTTCTCACCATACATTCGAACCCAGGATGTTCCCGCTAAAACACGTAAAATTTGCGTTTCGGAAAATAAAGTCGGATCGCCGTATTCCACGGTGATACTTTGTTTATCGCCCCAGGTAATTAAGGAGTCATTAACTCGTGTGCGCGTACGAGTAAATGTCATACCAGGCAAGACAAAATGTCCAACATCGTCCAACTCACCTTGTTGATAATTTTCGATTAAATAGCGAGTAAACAGGGTGCGATGCCAGCCATCGTCAAAGCGCCAATGCCTCTCGACCGAAAGATTAGATTCAATACTTTTCGTATCACGGTCATCCACATGCTTCATACCGTAAGATAAACGATAGTATTGATGCAACACGTCCTCTAAAGGAATGTTATAGCCTAAGGTAATCGCTTGTTCTGGCCCAGATAAGGAAAAACGGCTATCAAAGCTATGGCCGTATTTATTCACCCACGGTTGTTTCCAACTCAGTGTTGCGCGTGCGCCGACATCGGTGGAGTACCCTAAGCCAGTTTCAATCTGATTGCGTGCTTGCGGTGCCAGTGAGACTTTGACTGGTAAGTCACGCTCTGTATCTAAATTCGACAAATCTGGCTCAACAAGAACAGACGAGAACCATTGTGTACTGGACAGTGTTTGATTAAACCGACCGACTTTGCGTACATCATAAGGTTCGCCTTCATGATAAGGCTGCAAAGAGGCCACCCGTTGCATCTCAATCTGGCTCCCCGTAATGGTGGTCTTGCCAAAGTTATAGCGAATACCACTATTAAAATGCAACGTGATCACGGCTTCATTGAGCTGAGGGGAAACCCCGAGACGGTTGGCCGTATAGTGGCCATTGAAATAGCCTTTTTGCAGTGCCAGACTACTGATATCACTTTTGAGATTATCATACTGCCCGTGGTTTAAAGCTTCACCCACCTTTAATCCACTGTTGTTGATAAGCGCTCGAAAGTCTTTGTCATCCTTGGCTTCGCCTGTGATAGCAATATCAAGCTTTTTGATGGTCGTAACCGGGCCAGCGCTCACATGGATGATCAACTCATCTTGAGAGTTTGAGACAGAAAAACGCACATCAGGATGATAATAACCTAATGCATTCAGGGCTTGCTCCACCTCTTTTTTAACGCGAGACTGGAATCTTAATGTCGTGGCATAGTCTTTCTCTGGAATTGACGCTAAATATGTTTCGACATTTTTTTTTAATGGGCCCTCTAAGCCTTGCAGATCAAGATCCACATCGGCAAAGGAAGGCGCAGAAAAAAGCGCGAGTAAGATTAACGCTGGAAAAGATGGGCTTCTCATGCTTAATTAAGGGCACCGTAATTAATTGGATTCCAAATACTGGTTTGTCATCATACCGATAAACAATAAATCAGTCTGTATGAAAACAGTCAAGAATCTTACTTTATTACACGTTCAGGCTTAGAGACACGTCAATAACTAAGGATATATAACATGCTGGAAAAACACATGATGATCACGGCTGAAAATGCGCTTCCTGGGCGCTCTGTACCTTTAGACGTGAAGACGACTCATTTTATCAATCAAACGCCATTCACCGCGCAACCGAAAACAGGCCAAGAAGTTATCATCGTCGCTATGGGATGCTTTTGGGGCGCAGAGCGTCTCTTTTGGCAATTAGACGGCGTAGTATCGACATCGGTAGGCTATGCTGGCGGTTATACCCCAAACCCAACGTATGAAGAAGTGTGCTCAGGGCAAACCGGACATACTGAAGCCGTACGTATCATCTACGATCCCCAGATTGTCTCAACCGAGCAGCTATTGAATCACTTTTGGGAGAATCATGATCCCACACAAGGTATGCGTCAGGGTAATGATCTCGGCACACAATATCGCTCTGCTATCTATTATTTTAATGACGAACAAAAAACGATAGCAGAAAAAACCAAACAGGAATATCAAGCCTTACTCTCGACCAATGACTACGATGTCATTACCACCGACATTGAACCTGCTGGGCCTTATTACTATGCAGAGACTTACCATCAACAATACTTAGCCAAAAATCCTCATGGATACTGTGGGATTGGTGGAACCGGAGTTTGCTTTCCACCTAGCCTGCAGGGCTAATTAATCACTCACCTTGCTGGAACTCTTTCAGCAAGGTATTGACTAAACGGTATCGTCTTCTCTATTGATCATCATTATTCCGTGTTTACTTGGCTTCACGACTCTTCACGCGTTCTGCGCTTGGTACTCCTCGCAGGTATCATAACCTTCTCATGTCACGGGCAGGCGCAAACCGTCACGCTCAAGCATCCGCTCCCCTCCGTCTCAGTGACTCACATGGGAGCCATTACCCTGCCACAACAGCAGGGGGTGTTTACTCCATGGTCTAGTCATGACCTACTGGGCAAAGTGCGCATTATTGAGCTAGTACCGGGCAAAGCCGATGTGCGCTCACTGAATCGACACCTGTTGCATGCAATCTCTCGAGCCGACTTTGATACCACACAGTATCAAACCACCGCGATTATCAATGCCAGTGATGCGTTCTGGGGAACAGGAATGTTTGTGAAATCGTCCGCGATAGCACTCAAAAAACAATATCCTTGGATGACCATTATTTATGATGAGGATGGACAAGTTGCGCGGCATTGGCAGCTCACTCATCATCCACAAACCACTATCGTCATCGATAAGCTAGGGGTGGTTAGGTTTATCAAACATGGGCGTCTGAACTACCACAACATTAATGTGCTCATACATATTGTCACCCAATTGCTGCGTAATTAGTACATGGTTCACATCAGTTGTTCAGTGTATCGATTAAATGTAAGTGAGTACTCACATTTAAAAAGACAATATAAGCTAAGGGGTAGCCGGACCGTTACGATATATAACGCGCTAAATAAATTAATACGCCAACATACGATAATATAAGCACGCCAATGGAAAGCTGCTTTTTCTTTTTTTCCATGTCTCTCTTCATCCCTTAAATTATTTAACAACTTTAACAAAAAATTATCATTTAAGGTAGGTAAATTTTATCGAGTTTTACTGGCTCCCTCTTCAATAAACGAGTACATTTTATACCATCGATATGCATCCGTTTTTAGGGAATCTATGTCTACCAACAAACAGCCTGCTGTCATTAACCAAGTCATTGCTGTGACTGATGACTCGTCATCACCACATGAAAAGAAGCACACCAAAACGAAAGACAGTGCCAGTCGGATTGCGCATATCGCGCAGCAGCAAGGGTTAGACGCTTTATTGGCAGATACCAAGCCAGACACGACTGTATTACAGCGCGCGTTGTCACGAGAACGCCAACGTAAAGAAGTGCGCCAGCGTAATCTCGAAAAGATCATGAAACTGGCGTTTGGCGCTTGTCATAATGAAATCGCTGGAGATCCCGACCAAGATTGGCTATATCGCTTTTTTGATATGGCACAGGATATACACAATTCTTCAATGCAGCGTTTATGGGCGCAGGTGCTCAAAAGAGAAGTGACTAACCCAGGTTTTACCTCAATGAAAGCACTTAAAGTGCTGCAAGACATGACTCCGAAAGAAGCACAAACCATGCAACGTGCTGCGGCTCTCGCGTGCAGTTATGGAAGTGACCATAGCTTAAAACTGTTATTCGGATTGAAGATGCAAAACGGCAGTATTTTTCGTTTTGGTAAGCGCAGTATGACCGCAACCATTAATATTGGTAACTTCCATCTGCCCTACTCCAGTTTATTGGTCTTAATTGAATTAGGATTGTTACACAGCTCAGAATTGGAATCTGGCGAGATAGAGCAAGAACCGCCGTTGACATTGGATTACCAAGGCAAGCACTTATCTCTACAAACGAATGCCCGTGGGGTGCGTTTGTTATACTACCGCTTTACCCCCACGGGACATGAATTGTGTCGGTTACTCGGTAATAAACCAAATATGACCTACTACGACCAATTAATTGCTCTGCTTGGTCAAAGATTTACGGTGCAAACTGAAGCAACCAGCAGCATGCACCATACCGTTTAGACGGCAATTATTGCGCAACGATACCACGGCGTTGTAATGCGCCTAGACAACGTTGTACCAATTGGTCCAACGTTTCCTCACCGGCCGGTAAATCAATATCGGGCTCTAACGGCGCTTCATACACGGAGTCAATCCCAGTGAATTGAGTGATTTCACCTCGCCGAGCACGCTGATAGAGCCCTTTAGGATCTCGCGCTTCACAGACAGCAAGCTCGGTATTGACGAACACTTCAATGAACTCGCCCTCCGGTAGCATCTGCCGTACTAAATCACGTTCACTACGGTGTGGTGAAATAAACGCGGTTAATACAATCAGCCCAGCATCGACCATCAACGTAGCTAATTCTCCAATTCGACGGATATTTTCCCGACGGTCTTGCTGTGAGAAGCCCAAATCACGACACAAGCCATGGCGGACATTATCACCATCGAGTAAATAGGTGTGGTAACCAAGCTCGGCAAGTTTAACCTCTAATGCGCCAGCGATGGTGGACTTACCCGCACCGGACAGCCCTGTAAACCACAGGACTGCAGGCTTTTGCTGCTTAAGCGCCGCTCGAGATGTTTTAGTTACCGAATGCTGGTGCCATACGACAGTCTCTTGTTCACTCACTCGCGCCTCCATTATTCGATAAGCTTACGTAAATCTTTGATTTCCCAATGCGGAAAATGACGACGCATCAAATCATTCAGTTCTAACTCAAAGGCACTAAATTCCTGAGATGATTGACGGCTTTCTAACGCTTCGCGAATCAACCCAGCGCCGACAGTGACATTCGTCAGACGGTCAACAATGATAAACCCTCCGGTATCCGCACAAGCACGATAATGATCGATCGGGAGATTACTGGTAAGTGACCACTCACACATCCCAATACCGTTTAACGGTAACTGCTCAGCACTAAAGGTCTCTAATGTATTGATATCATATTGATAACGAATGCTTTCGACTCGACCAATGGTTTTCTTCTCAGCAATCTTAATATCGTAATCGCGCAACGGATCCAAAGGCGCTTCCCCCATCCAGACAACATCCGCTAAAAACTGGCTGGTATGGGTAATTTGTGCGTTCTCTTTCGTCAGCAAATCACCGCGACTAATATCAATTTCATCAGTCAGTGTCAGTGTGATCGCCTGCCCTGCTTGTGCACGGTCTAAATCACCATCAAAGGTGACAATCCGAGCAACAGTAGACGACTTCCCAGAGGGATGAGCAACAATGCGATCACCGACTTGAATTTGACCAGCGGCAACGGTCCCCGCAAAACCACGAAAATCGAGGTGTGGTCGATTAACGTACTGCACAGGAAAACGAAACTCACCACTCCCTTTGAGCGCATCAATTTCTGCATTTTCCAGAATGTCCAATAAAGCGGGTCCTTGGTACCAAGGCATGTGTTGACTTTCATCGACCACATTATCCCCTTCGAGCGCAGACAAAGGTACTAAGGTAATATCAATATCCGCATCGAGATGGGTCGAAAAAGATAAGTACTGTTGTTTGATTTGTTGGAAACTCAGCTCGGAATAATCGACTAAATCCATTTTATTGACGGCAACGACAAAATGCTTAACACCCAATAAGTTGGCGATAAAGGAATGCCGACGAGTCTGATCCAATACTCCTTTACGTGCATCAATCAAAATAACCGCTAAATCACAGGTCGATGCGCCGGTTGCCATATTACGAGTGTATTGCTCATGCCCTGGGGTATCAGCAATGATGAACTTCCGTTTTTTGGTTGAGAAATAACGATAAGCGACATCAATGGTAATCCCTTGCTCGCGCTCTGCTTGCAACCCATCCACTAATAATGCGAGATCCGGCCTTTCGCCGGTGGTCCCCACTTTCTGGCTATCGCTATGTACTGCTGCCAATTGATCTTCATAAATTTGTTGAGAATCATGCAGTAAACGACCAATTAATGTGCTTTTACCATCATCTACCGAGCCACAGGTTAATAACCGAAGCAATGACTTCTGCTGGTGCTGATGTAAATATCCTTCAATTCCTAGCTCGTCGAGTTGAGCTTGTACTACGCTATTCATACGATGCCGTGCTCCCTAAAAGTAGCCTTGACGTTTCTTCATTTCCATCGATCCGGACTGATCACGGTCGATCGCTCGCCCCTGACGCTCACTCGATGTCGTCACTAACATTTCTTCAATAATTTCTGGCAGAGTCTCAGCTTGAGATTCAATCGCGCCTGTCAGTGGATAACAACCCAGCGTACGAAAACGCACTTTTCGATACTCGAGTGTCTCACCATCCAGTAATTGCATTCTGTCGTCATCTTTCATGATTAACATGCCATCACGCTCAATAACCGGCCTTTCCTGAGCAAAATACAAAGGCACAATATCGATATTTTCTAAATAAATGTATTGCCAGATATCCAATTCCGTCCAATTTGACAGCGGAAAAACACGGATACTTTCGCCTTTATCTACTTGCCCGTTATAGGTATGCCATAACTCCGGACGCTGATTTTTAGGATCCCACCCATGATGACGATCCCGAAATGAATACACGCGCTCTTTGGCACGAGATTTTTCTTCATCACGTCGTGCCCCACCGAAAGCGGCATCAAAACCGTGTTGATTCAGCGCTTGCTTCAAGCTTTGAGTTTTCATAATATCGGTATGCTTTGAGGAACCATGTACAAACGGACTGATCCCCATCGCCAACCCTTCTGGGTTTTTATGCACGATCAAATCAAGATCGTATTTTTTCGCCGTTTCATCGCGAAAGCGGATCATCTCCTGAAATTTCCAGTTCGTATCTACATGCAAAAGCGGAAAGGGAATTTTCCCGGGATAGAAAGCTTTGCGCGCCAGATGCAACATCACAGAAGAATCTTTACCAATCGAATACATCATTACAGGATTGGAAAATTCTGCGGCCACCTCCCGAATAATGTGGATGCTTTCTGCTTCAAGCTGTTGTAAGTGAGTTAAGCGTTGTTGATCCATGTCACCACGTCCTTTCGTTGTCCAAATAGCAGCGTTCGCTTGACGCTACTATGCGCTACGATAATGTTGAGAATTTTGGGTATGGGTAGAAAACCATTGAAGTTTATCCGTCAGTTGCACCACCTCTCCAACGACGATCAAAGCCGGAGATTGCGCATGAGCGGCGATAACAGGAAGCTGCTCTAACGTGCTGACACTCACTTGCTGAGATGAGTGCGTGCCACGCTCAATCACAGCCACGGGAGTAGTGCAACTGCGTCCATGGGCGATTAATTCATCACAAATGGTTTGAGCATTCATTAAGCCCATGTAGATAACCAGCGTTTGATGGGCACGAGCGAGCGTTTGCCAATCTTGTACCGAGCCACCAGATTTGCAGTGCCCAGTAACAAATAACGCGGATTGAGCATAGTCACGATGTGTAAGAGGAATACCGGCATAAGCGGTAGCACCAGCCGCAGCGGTAATACCGGGAATGACTTGGAAAGAAATCCCTGCATGAAAAAGAACTTCCAATTCTTCTCCACCTCGCCCAAACATAAAGGGATCACCACCTTTGATACGTACAACACGATGACCTTGCTTGGCAAAATCAATCAATAACTGATTGGTTTTTTCCTGTGGCACACTGTGGTGCCCCGCACGCTTGCCCACACACACACAAATTGTGTCATCGGGCACTAACGCCATTATGTCTTCAGACACAAGATAATCGAATAAAACAACATCCGCTTGTAACAGAAAACTCAATGCTTTCATTGTCAGTAGCTCGGGATCGCCAGGCCCTGCCCCAACCAATGCCACTTGCCCAGGTAGAAGCGATGAAGCGGTCATATTGGAAAAAACATGCTGAATATTTTTATCAGTAGAATGGGCTTTATCTCGCCGGTCAGCCAATTTTGCCACATCGATTACATCAGCCATGCGTGTCGTCCTTTACGTTCATTTATGGCTGCATTATGCGGAGTCATAATTATTACATGAAATTTTATGCGAAAAACTGATAAGAGAAAAGTAATCAAACAAACAGAGGATGAATCCGCACGATAGAAACACAATAAGTAATTGAAAAAAATAAATTAAATATAAAATGCGTGTTCTACTGACTATAGGTATGAATCGAGAAAAATACAGAACCTTATCCATTTATAGACATATGGTTAGGTCATAGATCCAATGGTTATATTTATACGGATTCACTGACGTGAAAGGGATAAGCTGAGTAAAATCTTGCACCGCTTATTTTCCATGTTATGATTTTTATTTATGTATTTAAGAGGCTTACCAGATGGATATTCAATGGACCTGCTTAGACTTTACCCAGCTTTCTACGCATCAGCTATACGATGTATTGAAACTCAGAGTTGACGTATTTGTCGTCGAACAACAATGCGCTTATGACGAGCTAGACAATAAAGACCGTATGCAAGGCGTCAAACATTTGCTCGGATATGTCGGGGATGAATTAGTTGCTTATGCTCGGTTGCTACCACCTGGAAGCAGTTTTGCCAATTCGAGCAGTATTGGTCGGGTATTAATCAAATCCGTGGTAAGAAAGAAAGGTGTGGGCGATCAGCTGATGAAGATGGCGATTCAATATAACCAACACTTTTGGTTAGGAAAAACGATCAGTATCGAAGCCCAAGCTCATCTTGAACGTTTTTATCAAAACCACGGTTTTGTTACACAATCTGAACCTTTTGACCTCGATGGCATTGCACACATCGAGATGACATTAGCATAGGGACGACTCACGTCCCTTACGCTCTGCGATATCCGCTAGTCACTGCGGCCGAATGACCCGTCCGCCATCCGAAAGAACATGACCGATTGACCACTTTTCTCGACTTGGAGAATATCAAGTTGCTGTTTATCGGTCAGTTTATAACGAATAATCTGACCTCGTTGAATACGGCTCAGTGGTTTATCGGCTCCCTCAACCTCCACTAACGCGTGTAAGTCAGCTAGTGAGAGATCATTTTCACGAAACACAGCCGCTAAGGTATCCCCTTGTTTAACTGTATATTGATGCCAAACCTTCGGCGCTTGTGGCGCTCGATTATCATCCCCAACCTGCCGACTGAGACCCACGTTATTCACATACACATTAATAGACTGAGCCTGCTCAGTCTGTGGCGTCTTTTTCGGTAACGGCACTAACGCAACAACAATGACGATGGGCGTTAAGATCTTTAGCCATAAACGATGCTTGCTTGGCATCGCTTGCCATTCATGTTGAACACGAGCAGGCATGCCTGACCAATTAACACTGGCCAGCCAGTGTTGCCAGCGCTGTAAAAAATCATTATCGGGTTTACTCTTTTTGCGTCTGCGGCGATTCATATTTCCGTCCCATACCTAGGGCTAATCTAGAAAAAGTGACTGCGTTTATTGTATAAGAAATTATCCGCATTTCTGAATGTTATTAATAAAATTCAAGTCATTGTCTCATCATTGAATGCGGTTAGTCACACCTTAACACCTTTATAAAGGTATTTACTACGAGCCGTTTCATCGCTCGCGCTAAACTGGTATGCTTTCGACTTTATTTATTTACGCGAAAGAGTAACGTTTATGTCTGAAGTAACATTCGAAACAGTAGAGAAAAAAGCGAGCTACGGCATTGGTATTCAAATGGGCCAACAACTTGCGGGTAGTGGTTTAGAAGGCCTAAACGTCGATGCAATCGCAGCAGGTATCGCAACCGCACTCAAAGGCGAAGAACCAGCTGTTGCTATCGATGAAATCAACCAAGCGCTGCAAGCGATTCATCAACGTGCTGAAGAAGCTCGTCAAGAACTGTCAAAAGCCGCTGCAGCGGAAGGCGAAGTATTTCTAAAAGATAATGCACTACGTCCTGAAGTAACCGTACTTGATTCTGGACTACAATACGAAATCATCACCGAAGGTGCTGGTGAAATCCCGACTTCAGATAAGACCGTTCGTGTTCATTATCATGGTCAATTGACAGACGGTTCAGTATTTGACAGCTCAGTACAACGTGGCGAACCGGTTGAATTCCCTGTAACAGGCGTGATTCAAGGTTGGGTTGAAGCTCTACAAATGATGCCTGCTGGATCTAAATGGAAACTGTATGTACCACAAGACTTGGCATACGGCGAACGCGGTGCTGGCGCAGCGATTCCTCCATATGCGGCACTAGTATTCGAAGTAGAACTACTCGATATCCTGTAAGAAAATTCGCAAACATTTAACATCAAGCGGCGCATTGCGCCGCTTTTTTTGATCTAAAGTAGAGGGGAACACGATAACGACTCGAGGATAAACTATGATGAAACGCTCCCTACTCGGCGTACTGGCTCTCAGTGCCACAGTCATCAGCACACCAAGCTACGCATTTCTCAATTTTGGTAAAAGTGACGATAGCATCACAAACACCTTGAATGGGGTCTTCAATCAGGTCAAGGCAACGAGTAAGTTGACGTCCAATATCAGCCAACAGCTTAATGTTGAACCTAAACAAGCTGCGGGCGGTGCGGGCGCATTACTGGCATTAGCCCAAAACAAACTCGGCATGCAAAACAAGCAGGAACTCAATCAACTCGTCCCTGGCATAGACAAACTGACGAACTTAAATATTGGCGGTAACAGTAAATTAGGTTCAAACATCAATTCATTTAGCCAATTGAATGCGATATTTACCAAATTGGGGTTGGATCCAGCGATGATCAGCCAGTTTGCTCCGATTGTGTTGCAGTATTTAACTCAGCACAACGCGAGTAATAGCTTAATTGATTCACTAAGTGGATTATGGAAGAGCAAGGCTTAACGATTCTATAAGCACAAAAAAACCGAGCACATAACATGCTCGGTTTTTCTCTTATTTCGAACTGATTATTCAGCAGCTTCTTCAGCTTCTGAACGTTCTACAAGCTCAATGTAAGCCATTGGAGCTTTATCACCAGCACGGAAACCACACTTAAGAATACGAGTGTAGCCACCTTGACGTGCAGCGAAACGTGGACCTAGTTCGTTAAATAGTTTTGCTACTACTTCGTTATCACGAGTACGAGCAAATGCTAGACGACGGTTTGCAACGCTGTCAGTCTTAGCTAGTGTAATCAAAGGCTCAACGACGCGACGTAGCTCTTTAGCTTTTGGCACAGTAGTCTTGATAATTTCATGACGTACTAGAGAGCTAGCCATATTGCTGAACATCGCTTTGCGATGACTGCTGTTGCGGTTGAGTTGACGACCACTCTTACGATGGCGCATGACCTAATCCTTCTAACTAGTATCGATTAATCTTCTGCAATCGACGCTGGTGGCCAGTTCTCAAGGCGCATGCCAAGAGAAAGCCCGCGTGATGCAAGAACGTCTTTAATCTCTGTAAGAGATTTTTTACCCAAGTTCGGCGTTTTCAGAAGCTCAACTTCGGTACGTTGCACAAGATCACCGATGTAGTGAATCGCTTCTGCTTTTAGACAGTTAGCAGAGCGAACTGTTAGTTCAAGATCGTCTACAGGACGGAGTAGGATAGGATCGAATTCCGGCTTCTCTTCTTTCTCTTCAGGAACACGTACATCACGAAGATCTACGAATGCATCCAATTGCTCAGCAAGAATAGTTGCTGCACGACGGATAGCTTCCTCAGGTTCTAGAGTCCCGTTAGTTTCCATATCGATAACAAGTTTGTCCAAGTCTGTACGCTGTTCAACACGCGCTGCAGCCACAGAGTAGGCAATTTTGTCTACAGGGCTATAGGTT
Organism: Vibrio sp.; assembly: GCA_052087065.1. Classification (GTDB taxonomy): domain Bacteria; phylum Pseudomonadota; class Gammaproteobacteria; order Enterobacterales; family Vibrionaceae; genus Vibrio. Next base: position 18,683 of record JBQGON010000038.1, read on the forward strand.
GCATCGACAAGCAAACGACCAATTGGACGCTCATCTTCATCAGTATGAATACGGGCTGAAGCTGGAACGTAACCACGACCACGTTGAACTTTGATACGCATAGCGATCTCAGCGTTATCATCGGTAAGATGACAAATAACGTGCTCAGGATTTACGATCTCTACATCACCATCATGGGTGATGTCACCTGCAACCACAGGGCCCGAGCCTGATTTGTTCAGTGTAATGAACACTTCATCTTTACCGTCAGCAACGCGAACAGCTAAACCTTTGAGGTTAAGAAGAATCTCTAAGATATCTTCTTGAACACCCTCTTTAGTGCTGTATTCGTGAAGTACGCCTTCAATCTCTACTTCCGTGACTGCACAGCCAGGCATAGAAGATAGAAGAATACGGCGAAGTGCATTACCCAGAGTGTGGCCAAAACCACGCTCTAACGGCTCAAGAGTTACTTTTGCGTGTGTCTCATTGATCTGTTCGATGTCAACTAGACGTGGCTTAAGAAATTCTGTTACAGAACCCTGCATTGTGTCCTCTCTTTAGTTTAAACCTTACTTAGAGTAAAGCTCGACGATCAATTGTTCGTTGATGTCAGCTGACAGATCTGAACGTTCAGGCAAACGCTTGAATGTTCCTTCCATCTTGCTACCATCTACTTCAATCCAAGTTGGTTTTTCGCGTTGTTCAGCAACTTCTAGAGCCGCTGTAATGCGAGATTGCTTTTGAGCTTTCTCACGGATAGCAACAACGTCGGTTGCCGCAACTTTGAAAGAAGGAACGTTAACAACTTTACCGTTTACTAAGATAGCTTTATGGCTAACTAGCTGACGTGCTTCTGCGCGAGTTGCGCCAAAGCCCATGCGGTAAACTACGTTATCTAGACGACCTTCTAGAAGCTGAAGTAAGTTCTCACCAGTGTTACCTTTAAGGCGAGCTGCTTCTTTGTAGTAGTTACGGAATTGTTTTTCTAATACGCCATACATACGACGTACTTTTTGCTTCTCACGAAGCTGAACGCCATATTCAGATAGACGACCGCGACGTGCGCCGTGTACACCTGGGGCGTTATCGATTTTACACTTGGTATCGATCGCGCGAACACCTGACTTAAGGAATAAGTCGGTACCTTCGCGGCGACTAAGCTTCAGCTTAGGACCCAAATATCTTGCCATGATCTTTCTCCAATGTTCCCAGAAACGTTAAACGCGACGTTTCTTAGGTGGACGACAACCGTTATGAGGGATTGGTGTCGCATCAACGATGTTTGTGATACGGAAACCAGCGGCGTTAAGTGCGCGAACAGTAGATTCACGACCTGGACCAGGACCCTTAACCATAACTTCCAAGTTCTTTAGGCCATATTCTTTAGCCATCTCTGCACAACGTTCTGCTGCAACTTGTGCTGCGAACGGTGTAGATTTACGAGAACCACGGAAACCTGAACCACCTGCAGTAGCCCATGCTAGAGCGTTACCTTGACGGTCAGAAATGGTCACGATTGTGTTGTTGAAAGATGCGTGGATATGCGCTATACCATCTGCAATTTGCTTGCGGACGCGCTTACGTGCGCGACTTGGTTGTTTTGCCATTGTACTCTACCCTTCCCGACTATTTCTTGATCGGCTTGCTCGGACCCTTACGGGTACGTGCGTTGGTTTTAGTACGCTGTCCACGTAGTGGTAGACTGCGACGATGACGAAGACCACGGTAACAGCCAAGGTCCATTAGACGCTTGATGTTCATGGAAACTTCACGACGTAGATCACCTTCTACAGTGTACTTAGCTACACCATCACGCAGTAGATTGATCTGCTCTTCAGTTAGTTCACTGATCTTAACATTCTCAGCAATACCCACTTCAGCCAAAATTGCCTGAGAACGAGTTTTACCAACGCCGTAGATTGATGTTAAAGCAATCACAGCATGTTTTTGATCAGGAATGTTAATGCCTGCTATACGGGCCACTATTCACTCCTAGGTACTTTATATAAAGAATTATCCGCAGCAGAGCCCGTTGAGGATACGCTGCGGTATACTACTTCTTTTGCACGCAAAAGGTAGGTCGAGAAATATACTCGACACTACCTTCTTTTTCAAGTAAAAATTTCTGCTTATTAGCCTTGGCGCTGCTTGTGCTTTGGCTCACTACAAATTACGCGCACAACACCGTTGCGTTTGATAACTTTGCAGTTACGGCAGATTTTTTTAACGGAAGCACGAACTTTCATTGCTAAACTCCGTAAAATCAATCAAAACGGTATGGAAGTTTCTATTAACGACCATAACCCTTAAGATTAGCCTTTTTCAACACAGACTCATATTGATTTGACATCATATGGGTCTGTACCTGTGCCATAAAGTCCATGATTACAACTACTACAATAAGTAGTGAGGTGCCGCCAAAATAGAACCTTACGTTCCATGCTGACATCATGAACTGGGGAATCAGACAGATAAAGGTAATATATAACGCTCCAGCCAATGTTAGGCGGGTCATTACCTTATCGATGTACATCGCTGTCTGTTCACCTGGGCGGATACCGGGTACGAACGCACCTGACTTCTTCAAGTTGTCTGCTGTTTCACGAGGGTTAAACACCAACGCTGTATAAAAGAAACAGAAGAAAATAATCGCAACTGCATACAAGATAACATAAAGCGGCTGTCCCGGGCTTAACGCCAACGAGACATCGGTCAACCAACTGAATGCTGGGTTACCGCTCTTACCAAACCACTGAGCTAATGTGCCAGGGAATAGGATTATACTTGAAGCAAAAATCGCAGGGATAACACCAGCCATATTAATTTTCAATGGCAAGTGAGTACTCTGCGCTGCAAATACCTTACGACCTTGTTGACGCTTCGCATAGTTAACGACGATACGACGTTGACCACGCTCCATGAAAACAACAAAGTAGATAGTGGCAAAAGCAATTACTGCAATAAACAACAAAAGAAGAACATGCAATTCACCTTGACGCGCTTGCTCGATAGTTTGTCCGATTGCCTTAGGCAATCCAGCAACAATACCTGCAAAAATCAGCAATGAAATACCATTACCAATTCCTCGCTCTGTAATCTGTTCACCTAACCACATTAAAAACATGGTGCCGGTTACTAAACTTACGGTTGCAATCAGCGTAAACATGGTTTGGTCGATAACGACCAGATTAGGGACCATATTTGGTAGGCCAGTTGCGATACCAATAGCTTGGAATATTGCAAGTACAAGCGTGCCGTAGCGCGTATATTGGCTGATTTTTCTTCGGCCTGCCTCACCCTCTTTCTTGAGTTCGGCTAACGCGGGATGAACCACAGTCAACAGCTGAACAACAATTGATGCCGAAATATACGGCATGATGCCCAGCGCGAATATAGATGCACGCGAAAGTGCACCACCAGAGAACATATTAAACATTTCAATGATGGTGCCTTTCTGCTGTTCGAACAAATCGGCGAGTACAGCAGCGTCAATCCCAGGAATAGGCACAAAGGAGCCTGCTCGGAACACTAGAAGTGCACATATTACGAATAATAGGCGCGACCTTAGCTCACTTAAGCCGCCTTGAGCACTACGAAAATCTTGTCCTGGTTTCTTAGCCATCTGTACCTCAATCCTCGAGATTATTCCTCGATTTTACCGCCTGCAGCTTCGATCGCAGCTTTAGCGCCTTTAGTCACGCGTAGACCTTTTACAGTCACTGCTTTGTTGATCTCGCCAGAAAGAACAACTTTAACATTTTCGATGTTCTTAGCAACAACGTTTGCTGCTTTAAGGCTATTTAAATCAACAACTTCGCCAGTTACTTTTGCGAATTCGCCTAGACGAACTTCAGCAGATACAAAGCTCTTACGAGATTTGAAGCCGAATTTTGGCAAACGCTGTTTCAATGGCATTTGACCGCCTTCGAAACCTGGACGAACTGAACCGCCTGAACGCGATTTTTGGCCTTTGTGACCACGGCCACCTGTTTTACCAAGGCCCGAACCGATACCACGGCCTAAACGCTTCTTAGAAGGTTTAGATCCTGTAGCCGGTGATAGAGTATTCAAACGCATTCTGATTACTCCTCAATTTTAACCATATAGTGAACCTTATTGACCATACCACGAATACATGGTGTGTCTTCCAGTTCAACCGTATGGTTGATGCGACGAAGGCCTAGTCCACGCAAAGTAGCTTTATGCTTAGGTAGGCGACCAATTGAGCTTTTAGTTTGAGTTACTTTAATAGTTGCCATGGTGTTCTTACTCCGAAATAGATTCAACAGTCAGACCACGTTTAGCAGCAACCATTTCAGGTGACTTCATGCTACCCAATGCATCGATTGTTGCACGAACAACGTTGATTGGGTTAGTTGAACCGTACGCTTTTGATAGTACGTTATGTACACCAGCCACTTCCAGTACAGCACGCATCGCACCACCGGCGATAACACCCGTACCTTCTGCAGCAGGCTGCATGTAAACTTTAGAACCCGAGTGACGACCTTTCACCGGATGGTGAAGAGTGCCTTCGTTAAGTGCGATAGTAACCATGTTACGACGCGCTTTTTCCATTGCTTTTTGAATCGCTGCAGGAACTTCACGGGCTTTACCGTATCCGAAACCTACACGACCGTTACCGTCACCAACTACTGTTAGTGCAGTAAAGCTCATGATTCGACCACCTTTAACCGTTTTAGAAACGCGGTTAACAGCGATCAGCTTTTCTTGCAAATCATTCGCTTGTTGTTGTTCTTTAGCCATCTTCCAACCCTACCTTAGAATTTCAGACCAGCTTCGCGAGCATTTTCTGCTAGCGCCGCTACTCGACCGTGGTATTGGAAACCAGAACGATCAAATGCAACTGCAGTCACGCCTTTTTCAAGCGCACGCTCAGCAATAGCTTTGCCTACTGCTTTTGCAGCATCGATGTTACCGGTGTTTTTAACCTGCTCACGGATCGCTTTTTCTACAGTAGAAGCTGCTGCGATAACCTCAGAGCCATTAGCTGCAATCACCTGTGCGTACACGTGACGAGGAGTACGGTGTACTACTAGGCGAGTTGCACCCAGTTCTGCAATCTTACGACGTGCACGAAGGGCACGACGGATGCGAGATGCTTTCTTATCCATAGCGTTACCTTACTTCTTCTTAGCTTCTTTAGTACGCACATTTTCATCTGCGTAACGAACACCTTTACCTTTATAAGGTTCAGGTTCACGGTAAGAACGAATATCTGCCGCAACTTGACCCACTAATTGCTTATCACAACCAGTAACAACGATCTCAGTTTGGCTAGGACACTCGGCCTTAATACCTGTAGGCAATTCATGCTCAACAGGGTGAGAGAAGCCCAGAGTTAGAGCTACAGCGTTGCCTTTAACAGCAGCACGGTAACCGACACCTTTCAAAGTTAGCTTCTTAGAGAAGCCTTCAGTAACACCAAGAATCATGTTGTTAACTAGTGCACGAGCAGTACCTGCTTGCGCCCAAGAGTTAGTTACACGTTCATTGACTGGACCGAAAGTAAGGGCATTTTCCTCTTGTGCAATAGCAACTAGGTTGTTAAGTACACGAGTCAATTCACCTTTAGCACCTTTTACGGTGATCTCTTGGCCGTTTAGTTTCACCTCTACGCCAGCTGGAATAGAGACAGGTGCTTTAGCAACACGAGACATAT
>JBQGON010000039.1:0-23835 GCA_052087065.1 Vibrio sp.
GGCTAGTTGCGGCCCCCACACCCCTGCATTACGACTCTCTGCCGCAATGGACAGTTGATCGGTGGAATGAAAGCGGAGTCCGACGATAAAGATGGAGTGTTCGGCAAGCTTACCTAAGCGTACGGCTCCTTCCAATTGCGGTGCAAGCCAGGCACGAGCCCCTAAGCTTATCTCGATATCCGTTGAGTCTTTGCTACTGCTAAATCCTTGCTCACGAATTTGGTGGATTAAGGCTTGTCCATAGATATCGACAAAATTACCAAATGGGCCGTTGAAACCAACCCCACCAGCCAGATCCCAGTCACTGCTAAAACGAGAGTCGCCACGCAAAATAAAATGCGAATTTTCAGTCAGGTAGTTACTTAATTCGACTCCTGAAGATTGTGGGCTTACGGTGGTACGGACTTCAAAATAGTTATATTCAAAGTTATTCGCGAGTGCTGCCGTGGGTAATAAAAGAGCAAAAGCTGTGGTTACCAAAAGCGTGGTTTTTTGCAACATGATCAATGTTCTATCCTGATTGTACATAGTAATAACAATTATATATGCCCAAGTAATTGATAGTATCTTAGATACCACCTTTTTTGTCTTGTGGTTTATCTATAATTTGAATAACAAATCTAATTTTTATTCATACAACGTATAAGGCTCCACCTTTAAACATGAGTCTAGACCATGGAAGGTGACCGTGTATGAGTTTCGACATTGAATTCGCCTTATGTAATACAAGTCAATGAATAAATGGTAAGTATAAGACACTCTATCTGTTCTGGTTTTTGCTTGAAACTTTATTGAGACGTGATGTAATGATGTGAATCACGTTTTACAAATTTTGCCGTAGGTAAAAGGTCGTGATTGCGTAATGCCGCTTAGCCTTTATTGAATTGAGATACCTAAATGAAAAAAATGCTCGTTTTGTTGTGTTCACTATTTTTTCACTCGCCTGTGTTTGCACAGTCTACGATTCACTTCTATGCCGCCTCATCGATGACCAATGCGGTGCAAGAGCTGGTGGCTGACTATCAACACCAGCATCCTGATAGCCACGTTGTTCCCGTTTTTGGCGGGTCTTCCTCGCTTGCTCGGCAAATAGAACATGGTGCTCCTGCCGATGTATTTCTTTCCGCGAACGAAAAGTGGGTTCGCTACCTAGTCAATAATGGGCGGGTTGCCGCCAAGCATGTTGATTTACTAGTAAGTAATGAACTAGTACTTATTGAACCCAGTGATGCCAAGCAAACGCGTTTTGATGTCAGTAACGCAAAAGAGTGGCAAGAGCGACTGGCTGGGCAGCGTATGGCCGTGGGAAATACCCAAGTAGTGCCGGCCGGTATATATGCACGAGAAACGTTGCAAAGTCTTGGAGTGTGGACAAACGTCAAAGCGCGTTTAGCGCAAACGAATAACGTACGGTTGGCGTTAGCGTTAGTCGAGCGTGGTGAAGCTTTGTATGGAATTGTCTATAAAACCGACGCCTTACAAACGGCTCTGGTACGTATTACCCATACGTTTGCATCATCTCATCATGATCCTATTTATTACCCTTTGGTACAGTTGACTGAGACATCTCAGGTTAAGACGTTTACTGCGTATTTACATTCGCAAGCCGCGCAACGCGTGTTAGAAAAGTACGGGTTTAATACACATTTGGGGAGCGCGACCTTTATGGAGAAACAGTGACCATGTGGCTCACGAATAGTGAAATGGCTGCGATTTTATTGAGCCTTAAAGTGGCGAGCACAACCGTGCTTTGGCTGTTACCCATTGGTATCTTGCTCGGTTGGCTGTTAGCGCGAACTCAGTTTCGTGGCAAAGGTATTGTCGATAGTATCATTCATTTGCCCTTGGTATTACCCCCCGTAGCCGTCGGCTATTTACTGCTCGTCACGATGGGTAAGCAAGGTATTATTGGGCATTGGCTGAATACGTATGGTGTGACCTTTAGCTTTAGCTGGCGAGGCGCGGTGCTCGCATGTTCAGTGGTTGCGTTACCGCTGATGGTTCGCTCGATTCGACTCAGTATTGAAAGTGTTGATATAAAGCTCGAGCAAGCGGCGCGCACGCTAGGTGCGTCGCCGATGAAAGTATTTTTTACCATTACTCTGCCGCTTATCATACCCGGCCTTATCACTGGTATTATGTTGTCGTTTGCGCGTAGCCTTGGTGAATTTGGGGCAACGATCAGTTTTGTTTCTAATATTCCAGGAGAAACCCAGACGATCCCATTGGCGATGTACAATTTTTTAGAAACGCCGGGTGCAGAGATGAGCGCGGCGAGATTATGCTTTGTTTCCGTCGGGATAGCATTGATATCTTTATTGGCTTCTGAATGGTGTAGTCGCAAAATGGCCGCTCGGTTAGGAAATAAATGATGAAATTGAATACAGGCCTACGGGTAAAATTTGAACAGCAATTGGGTGACACATCATTAGCGATAGATATGCAGATACCGGCCAATGGGATCACAGTATTATTTGGCCGCTCGGGAGCAGGCAAAACCTCGGTCATTAATGCGATTAGTGGCCTTTCTTTGCCAGATTCCGGCGTCATCCGCCTCAATGAGCGGGTATTGTTCCAAAGCTCTCAGAAAGTAAATGTTGCGGTTGAGCAGCGCAAAGTTGGCTATGTGTTTCAAGAAGCCCGTCTATTTCCTCATTACACCGTGCAGGGGAATTTACGCTATGGCATGAAAACGAAACATGTACGTCATGATATGTGGCAAGTCGTCATAGATTTACTTGAATTAGCCCCTTTGTTAACGCGTTACCCCAATGCTTTATCCGGCGGCGAAAAACAACGTGTTGCGATTGGTCGGGCGTTATTATCCGACCCCGATATTTTGTTGATGGATGAACCGCTAGCCTCTCTGGATCTGCCGAGAAAACGAGAAGTGATGCCCTTTTTGGAGCAGCTTTCTGAACGCGTCGATATTCCCATTGTGTACGTTACTCACAGCTTGGATGAATTGCTACGTTTAGCGCATTACTTGGTATTAATAGAGCAGGGCCGTGTTGTTGAAGCAGGCCCAGTTGAACAGGTTTGGAGCTCAGAGACCATGCGTCCATGGCTCGATATGCAGGAACGCAGCTCATTATTTACTGGGACTGTGTATCAGCAATGGGAGTCCTATGGCCTGACAGAAGTGCGCCTGAATCAACATATTCCGTTATGGGTGCAGCATTATGACGGTGAAATAGGGGACACTTTGCGTGTGCAAATTCGCGCGACTGATGTCTCGGTTGTATTGGACCAACCGGTAAAAACGTCGATTCGCAATATCATACCCGCTAAGGTTGCAGCCATCTGTCATCTACATAATGACAACGGTGGCCGATATATCGAACTTACATTACAGCTGGCGCCAGCATGTGAATTATCGGCAACGATCACCGAGTGGGCTTGGCAAGACTTACAACTGGCCGTGGGGCAATCTTTGTATGCACAAATCAAGGGCGTGAGCATTTCACAGAGCGATGTCATCCATTTAGGCGCTTAACGGGCCAGTTTATGGTGAGCGCGAGTAAAATGGCCCGCGCAAAAAGCGCCGACAATGGACAGTTCACCCGCGAGGCAGACAGCGGCTAAAACTTCGGCTAATGCTCGCGCATGACCACTACCATGCAGTCCTAATAGCTCTAAACAGGCTTTTTGCGAGGGAAGGTGGGTGCCGCCGCCGACAGTACCGACCATGATGTTAGGTAATGTGACGCTGGCACATAATCCGCCATGCACCGAGCGTTCAAAACGTGTCATACCGACTGCAGATTCGGCCACACACGCCGCATCTTGTCCGCAGGCGATATAAAAGGCAGCGAGAGCATTGGCATAGTGCGCATTGGTTCCAATCGTGCCATTTAATTGACCGCCATTGTTTGCCATCAATCCAAATTCAATCATTGCTTCGCTGGTGGTGTGCAAATAGCGTTGAATCAACGATTCCGCAATATGGATCTCCGCGGTCACTTTTTTTCCACGGACATGACGCATCGCATGACTATTTGCCTTTTTATCACCGGATAAATTAGCATCTAAAAAGGCGTGTCGAGGGGAAATCGGACTATGTTGCCTGACATAATCGAAGGCGGCTTGTGTGGCGATGGTCACCATATTCTGCCCACTCGCATCTTCAGTAAAAAACTGAAAAATCAGGTACACATGATTGCCTTCCATCTCCACATCTATTTCTTGCAACTGTCCGTGCTGCGTGGTGCTTTCGGCGATGGACTTCAATACAGTAAATTGCTCGGAAACCCAACGGATAAATTCTGCCGCGTCCGCTAAGCAGGCAAATGCAAATCCAGGCGTTCTAGTGACACCTTCACGTAATACCAGTACGTTGGCACCCCCAGCCGCGGTAATCAGTCGACAACCGCGATGATAAGAGGAAACTAGGGCTGCTTCTGTGGTTGCGAGTGGAATGCAATATTGCGCTTGGGTATATTGTCCATTGACCAGCAATGGGCCAGCGATGCCCACAGGAAGTTTGATGGTACCAATAAAGTGTTCAATGTTCTTATGATAAGACAGCATTTCATCTTCGGTGACCGGATCGAGTAATGCTGACTGTGCTGAAGGTAAATCGAGGTACTGCCAACGTTTTCTGACTAACTCAGGTGTCAGACGACCGCTCGTGGGTAATGGATTAACTCTTTTGATTTGGGGTGCTGCTGAAGAAAGCGTGCCATTTTGAAAATGCGAAAAATTATCAGTCATGAAAAGGTTCAATTAGTCATTATCGCTGCATTGTACTAATGCAGAGAACAAACACAACTCGTAATGTTGTACAGGGCTCAAAGCCAGTGATATAAAAAAGGCGCCCCTGAGGCGGGCGCCTATCAATAATGCTTCGTGGAAGGGCTAACTAAACACGTAAATCCAGCATACTGCCTAACATGTCTCGTTCTTTCTGCACAACAGACACACCCGCACGATTGTAGTTCTGGGCTTGATTAAGTTGCACAAGAGAATCTGTTTGAGACGGGACTCTCTCGTCTTTTATTGATTGTTCAGCTTGAACTTTACCTTGTTCAGATAAATCGACTTTATTAAATGCCATGGGATCATTGCGTTGATCCTGTACTTGCGATTGTTGAATAGCTTGAGCGGCATTGTCGGCCATCTGTTGAGAGCGCTGAATAATATCATAGCCATTCGAACCGATACCTGAAATTGCCATATCACACCACCTTAGTTGAACAAAGTTTAACCAATATTGGCTGTTTATACAAGCAAGTTAACAAAACAAACTTGTGATGAGATGTTTCTCTTCGTCGGTGAGTAGTTCTTGCTGTGTATCATCCAATCGACAATTGATCATGCCCTGTAAATCTTTAAGTTGCTGAGGCGTCAGCTGATTCATCTGATCCTTGATATTTTCAAATTGTGTACTGGACATTGTCCTATCTCCGACCTGCTCATACTTTATAGGTAGATACTACGATGACAGGAAATTACAATGTCCGATTTTTGTAAAAGCTGGGCTAATTAACCGTTAAGTTTACTCGCCCAAACGGTGATTATGAGGAGATGGGTTTCTCCGAATGTTGCACGCGCACTGCAAGCTTATCCGCGAGAGAGTGCAGTTCAGGCAACATGCGATACACCAGATGTAGCTGCTGTAAGACCATACGTGCATTGTCATCATCTTCGTCTCGCCACTCGGCGAGTTTTTTCTCCAATCCTAAGTCATCAATCAGTGTAATATCACTTTGTTCACAATGATTAAACAGCTGTTGATAGAGCACATCCAAATGCTGATGAATGAGCGAATGCGAATCAAGAATTAACGTATGTACATGATCGCTGATGCGTGTGCGGTGTGCGCCAAGCGTAGAAATATAGCTGAGTAACGCATGATTTAAGGTAAGAAAACGGAAGCTTTCATCGGTCGTAGTGCGGAACCGACCGGGCTCTGCCAACATGTTATTAACCGCAGCAGAGAGTGCCGCATCTTGATTATGCGCATTGCGACGCGCTATTCGGTAATTAAGCGTATCTTTTTTACCAATACGATATTGGCCAATAATCTGGTCTAAATAATGTTTGTTACTCTCAATGGCATCCGCCATCACCTTATGTAACCGCTTAGAATGCCAATCAGGTAAAATCGTGGCGACGGCGGTAACCGCTAAGACACAGCCAATCAGAGTGTCCACTAGGCGGGGGAGAATGACGGCAAAACCTTGTCCGAGCTGACTAAAGCAGAACAGTACGAGTAAAGTAATAAATCCGGTGGCATAGCCATAGTTGTTAATCCGAAATGCGAAAAACATGACGCCCGCAATAACAATAAACGCTAACTGACTTGCTTGTGACGGAAATAAGGTTAAGAGCATTGTCCCGATGATGAGCCCTACAATGGTGCCGATGATTCGCGAAGTAATTTTTTGCCGAGTGGCGACGTAGTTCGGCTGGCACACGAACAGGGTCGTTAGCAAAATCCAATAGCCGAGATTCAAATCAAAACTTTGTTGAATGATATACCCTAACGTTAATGCAATAGACATTCTTACTGCGTGACGAAATAACATGGAATCTGGTGTCATATTGGCTTTTAAATTCGCCCACATGGTTTTTAACGTGCGCGGCTCGGTGTCATGTAGCGTTTCTTCATCCAACGCATTGGTAAAGGGTGAGCTAATGTTGTGCAGTAGTTTTTCTACCGTCACTAGGTTGGTAAACAGGTAACCAAGCTGGGCGACAAGGGAGCGTTGTGTTTTATCATGCTGCTGTTTTAAGTGAGTCAGTGAAGACTGTAATTCATCTAACGCCGAGAGCGATTCGCCATTGTGCTCATAATCTTGACCCAAGCGAATACATTGCGCCACTTTACGGCACGCCGCGGCTTGGCTTTCGAGTAAGTAGCGAAAGCGGAAGAGAATATCGCTGCGGGAAAAATGTTCAGACAGCTCCTGATAGCGGTAATGTGTAGAGCTGGCACGTTCATGAATATCCTGTGCGAGAAAGTAGATGCGTAAAAAACGATCACTTGCGCTATCAACATGACCCCGTTTGGCTCGAGTTAAAAACAAGGCTTTGCATTGATTTAATGAGGCAACGGTCGCAGCATTGAGCTGAGCTTCATTAATACGATGCGGTTGAGGTGAATAGCCAGCAATAGGATGAAACATAACAGCTTTAGAGTCGAGATAGGTTGCAAGTTGGTTGAAAACGGTGGCCAAGTTGTGTTGAATCACTTGCATCGGCCAAAAGATATACCAAATCATGGACACCAAAAAGTACCATGTCGCACCAGTTAACAATAAAACTGGTTGGAACCAAATACTGTGAGGTTGGGCGCCGCCAATCATGGTGTAGACCGCGAGCAGTAATGACGCAAACGCTATACTGGCATACCGAGATCCAAATGAGCCGAGCATCGTAAAGCCAAAGGTTGATAAGCATAGGCCGATACCAAACCACAGCGGTCGATTGAATAATAGTTCAATCGAAAAAGCGGCAATGGCAAAGCAGACCAAGGTCAATAAGATGGCAGTGAGTCGCCCGGTAAAATTATCATCACGCTCTGATAAAGCGGCGGCAATCACGCCTAAAATCAGTGGAGTCACATAGGTATTAAGCTGATAATACCAACACGGAATGACGACTCCGAGCAATGTGATTAAAATTAAGGCTGAATAGTTCAGCGTTTTATTGGCCCAATAAAGCCGTAGACGATTGATATTTATCACTGTATCTCTAATTTTTCTTTACTATTGATAACCAACATACAGTGTACCAGAAGTGCTATGAGAACGAGGGGATTAAGTCAAAGAAAGCGGATTTTAGTTGATTAAAGCGCGTGATAGCGCGGTTGCATTTTGGGAAGGGGGCTTGGCGTGGTAAAAAGGGCAATGGCAAATCTTAACAGTAAGTTTTCAAACGGTAGGGTGATTACGCTATGATGAGCGCGAATTTAATCAACGAGTTGACACCCATGGAGCTGCGCGCATCTAAGACAGCACAATTTTTAATCACGAACGAATATTATGAAGTTGTGTTAGACAAAACCCACATCGTTTTATCTTCTATTAAAGAGGAAGAGCACATTCCTTTTCAAATCTGGAATGGGTGTGTCAGAGTTCATCATGGTCTATTCTGGGGAACGTTACAATTCTACGCACATGAAAGGAACGGTGAACAGCAATCTTGGCTAGTGCAAGGTTTGCCTTGGCCGCAATGCCGTGATTGGGCAGAGCAGGCTGTCGCCACCTATCAAGCGTGGCATCAAGAGCAATGTCAGCAATTAAACCATTACCTTCCGCAATGGCAGCAAGAGCTTACCTCGATTTTATCATTGTCATCATTTTTGCCGCATTCATTGATTGCGCAATGGACGCAACGCGTCAATGACGATATGAGTGCAATGAGAATGACATTAGAGGAAACCGAGCAACGTATTCCCCAAGCGATGCAGACGATGATGCCCTGGTTAGTTGAGCCTTCAAAGCAACTGACTCAGCGTAATGACGCATGGGTTGAACAAGAAAAGCCAAAGTGGCAATCGTTATTTAAAGAGATCGAGTCGTCGCCATTAAACGAGTCGCAGCAAAAAGCGGTATTACTCAATGATGACCATAATTTAGTGTTAGCGGGGGCGGGCTCGGGTAAAACCAGTGTCCTTGTCGCGCGGATTGCTTATTTGTTAGCGAGTGGTTTGGCTCGACCTGAAGATATTTTATTAGTCGCTTTTGGTAAGCAAGCGGCAATAGAAATGCAGGAGCGCATTGAACAGCGAATCGGTGAGCGCGCCCGCGGCGTGCAGGTGAGTACTTTCCATCAACTCGGCTTGTCGATTCTTAAAGAGGTCGATGGGCAAGAAGTCACGTTGTCACCTGTTGCGGCTGAGCCTAACTTAAAGCAAGCATGGTGTATTGATTGGTTAAAACGCCATTGGATGACACCAACGAATTTTAAACGTTGGCAAAAACACCTCTCTAAATGGCCAATAGCGTATTTGACCGGAGATGATGAACTCGGTAGCCAAGTAGAAAACCCTAAACTGATCGCATGGTTGGTCTCACAACTGGATAATTTGTCTCAGCTGGCGCTCAAGAAAAAGACCATTCAAGAAAATTTGATTGATCACCCTGATTACACTCGTCTGAATAGTGAATTAAATCTGTGTTGGCCGTGCTATCAAGAGTGGCAGCGAATGCTAAAAGAGTCGGGGCAAGTTGACTTTAATTTGATGATTAATCGTGCGACGCAATATGTGTCTCAGTCGAAGTATACCTCTGCGTGGCAATGTATAATGGTGGATGAATATCAAGATATTTCCCCCGCCAGATTAGATTTATTGCAAGCACTGTGTGAACAGCGCCCACAAGCGTGTAATCTTTTTGCGGTGGGGGACGATTGGCAAGCGATTTATCAGTTTACTGGTTCAAATGTCAATTTAACCACTCAGTTTCATCAATACTTCCCACACTCGACGGTGCATTATCTAGATACGACTTATCGCTTTAACGAGCAAATCGGTGCCGTTGCGAATACGTTTATTCAGAAGAACCCTAATCAGATACAAAAACCGCTAATAAGTTATAAAGCGCAAAAACAAAAAGCGGTGTACGTAATGCCAACGAATCAGATAGAAAAAGTACTCGCTCAGCTTAATCGTAAATCTGATGGGTTAAAAACCGTATTGATTTTAGGACGAAACCATTATCACGAGCCTGAGTTACTCAAAGACTGGCAAAATCAATATCTATCTTTGAAATTGAATTTCATGACGTGTCATGCGAGCAAAGGAAAAGAGGCAGACTACGTTATAATCGTGGGTGTTGATGAAATGCAGTTTCCAATGAAAAGTAAAAATATGCATTTAGATACTGCATTGAATTATCATGGTGATGAATATCCGTTTGCAGAAGAGCGTCGACTTTTTTATGTGGCACTGACGCGAGCAAAAGACAAAGTTTGGATCACGCATAATGGGACGGGTTCGAGTTTTGTCCAAGAATTGGTTACAGGCGATTATCCGGTTGTGAATAAAAAATAAGGAAGTGAAATGAAACGAGCGCTGTTATTGATCGATATACAAAATGACTTTTCGCCCACAGGAGCCTTACCGGTGGCAGAAGGGAATGAAATTATTCCGGTTGTGAATCAATTAATACCACAATTTGACCATGTGATTGCAACTAAAGATTGGCACCCTACTGGTCATGGCAGTTTTGCATCGACGCATGAGACGGATATCGGTAGCTTCATTGACCTGAATGGCATTCAACAGATTATGTGGCCAGATCACTGCGTACAATATACGACGGGCAGTGAATTTATCGAGGGTCTAAATGTCGATGCGATAACCCATGTTGTTCACAAAGGGACGCAGCATCAGGTCGATAGTTACAGCGGTTTTTTCGATAACCAACGTTTGGGAAAAACCGGCTTGGCTGAATATCTCGAGACCCAGGGTATTACCGATGTGTACATTACTGGGTTAGCGACCGATTATTGCGTAAAATTTACCGCGCTGGATGCCGTTGAGCTTGGTTTTAATACTTGGGTTATGGTGGATGCATGCCGTGGGGTGAATATGAACTCTGAGGATTGTGATAAAGCCTTCGCTGAGATGAAAGCGGCTGGCTGTCAATTAATCACTTCATCGCAGATACTTAATTAAATTTAACGTATTTAAAAATCAGTAATACACGATTAAGCCCATCTTTATCGAGATGGGCTTTTTATTATTGAAAGAGAACCTTTATTGTGTGAATTAAAGGCTAATCACGGAGTATTTTATTATCAAGTGAGTTAATGACCCATTATTGTTCGTTTATTCATGTGTTTTGTTGGGAGCAATGCAACGAAATTATTCTTATGTCAGAGCGTTGTTAAAGAGTTTTCTTACAATGATGCATTGATACCGCGAAAACGGTATCCAATGCTTATTAGTTTTGCATGAACAATAAGCCATCTTATGGATAGAAAATGAATAGGAATGACTATGATCTTAACCAACAAAGCGATGGTATTAAAATATACAATTGCGATCGCTTTTGTATCAACCAGTGCATCGGCGCTGGCAGCGAATTGTACGCAGCTACCCATCTCGGGAAGCACCTATTACGTCATTAATAAAGGCTCTAATCAGGCTCTGGATGTCAACACCAATGATACGAGTGTCACCCCGAATGTCATCACGTATGAGAACTGGAAACCCAACAATCAAAAGTTTGTATTAACGAAGCAAAGTGATGGTTATTGGGAAATGAAATCTGTTTATAACAATAAACTGGTGGAAGTTTATAATAACTCAACGTCGAACGGTGCCAATGTTGATACGTATGAAGATTGGAATGGTGATACGCAACGTTGGGAGCTCAAGCGACAAAGCGATGGTTCATTTAAAATTGTCAGTAAACTCTCTGCAAAATCGTTAACTGTCGCAGGGAGCGAAAATGGCGCCAATGTGTATCAAAATGATGATGCAAGTTTGAGTTCACAGCGTTGGTATTTCAATCCGGTCGATGGTCAATGTGGTGCAGGAAACGGTGGCTCAAGTGGTGTCATTGGTTTTGCTAACCAACCCGGTAATGATGGGCTGAGCACCACAACGGGCGGCCAAGGTGGCCCAGAAGTGATCGTACAAACGTGTGATGCACTCGTCCGAGAGCTGGGTACTAATGGTCGCCGAGTGATTAAAATTCCTGCCAATAAAACCATTGACTGCCGCACTGCGCCACGTCCAGTACAAGCCTGCCGTTTAGATTGTGCGATGTGGAACGATCCAGGTAAGCTCTGGTACCGTCTTCCGGTTGGTAATACCTCGTGTAAATCACTTGATAGTGATACCAATCAAACGTTTACCGTCAATCGTAATGACACACGAATTATGGTGAAGTCGAATAAATCCATCATTGGCGGCAATAAGAACTCCAGTTTAAGAGGTGGCACGTTTGTGGTGTATAACGTGAAAAACGTGATTATTAAAAACCTGAATATTTATGATGTGAATCCTGCGCTCGTTGAGGCTGGGAAAGGGATTTTGGTTGATAACAGTACACACGTTTGGATTGATCACGTTTCCTTTAAAAATATCAGTGATGGCCATATTGACTTTAGCGATAGCAAAAATGTGACGGTGAGTTGGAACCGCTTCTTTGGTCAAAATAATCAGGTATGTGCGAACCACCATTGGTATACCAATCTGGTTCAAAACACGCAGGTGACCTTCCATCATAATTTCTGGGATAATGCCGCGGGGCGCAATCCTAAATTGTATGGCGCGAATACGCGTGCGCATATCTTTAACAATTACTATAAGAATATTACTTACTTCTCAATCAGTGTCTCTCATGGAGCGCAAGCGTTAGTCGAGAATAACTATTTTGAGAATGCACTAAGTCCGCATTGGCGTGAAGGGCAGGGTTATATTCAAGCGTCGGGTAATAAGTATGTGGGATCTTCTGCGAGCGATACGCACCGTGATAGTGGAGATACTGTGTTCCAAGATATCAACCTCTATCGATATTCCCTGCAAAATCCGAACAGTTTAGGCAGTGTGATTGATAGTCAAACCGGTCCACAGTAACGGTTTCGATTAGTACAATGAAAAAAGGCTCTTCTCAATCGAAGAGCCTTTTTATGCGGGCATTTACGATAAACGTAGTGGAGAACGGCTATACACGTTCGTCTAAGTAGGCTTTATAATCGGGAATTTCGATAGCGACTTCTTGATTGATTAACTCAGAGTTGAAAATGAAGGTCGCACTGGCTCTATTTGTGGCAACAGGAATATTCCAGACACTGGCAATGCGAAGTAGCGCTTTGACATCAGGGTCATGTGGCACCGCATTCAATGGATCCCAAAAGAAAATTAACACATCGATCTTGCCTTCTGCGATCATCGCTCCGACTTGCTGATCGCCACCCATAGGACCACTGATTTTACTCTTAATCGCGAGCCCTGTTTCTTTACTGAGCATGGTGCCGGTGGTCCCCGTCGCGTACAAAAAATGCTGTTGTAACGTGGATTTATTTTCTTCCACCCAGCGCAGTAATTCAGTTTTATAGTTATCGTGTGCCACGAGGGCAACGTGCTTGTGAGCACTCATGACGCGAGTGGTTTTACGCATAATTCAATTCCTATTTGATTTTTTATGGTTGAACAAACATCAATTGTAAGATGACTTGCAGATCTCGGTTCCACTCATAGAGTCAACACAAAGATCGGTAAAAGTACCCGTGAGGATCTGGATTCAATAAGGAAAAATTGTAGCGGATTTACTAGAAGAGATCAGTGATATAACGCGTTAATATGGTGAAGAAATTGAGGGAACGATGTGGGGAAATACAATGGGCACGGAATGTGCCCATTGTGAATGATGGTTTGAATTAAACCAAAGCGTTTTCTAAAATTTCACGAGACTGAGTGAGAGTGATGGCATTATGTTCACCTAACGCGGTCATACCATGTTTTTCTAGCTGGTTAACCACTGTATCAACGGCTTCTGATTGTGCCATACCATGGTCTGCAAATTGTGTATCAACATTTAGACCGTGGTAGAAAGCTTCGATAGCGTGGATGGTGCGTTCAGCTAAATCATCACCGGCGTCTAATCCAAATACATTGCGACCCATTTGTTCTAACTTCTCACGTTTCACCTTCATTTGGTTACGTAACAGCCAAGGTTGAACAATCGCTAGTGAACGGCCGTGGTCAACTTGCCATAATGCCGTGAATTCGTGTCCAATCATGTGTGTTGCCCAATCTTGTGGGACACCAGTACCAATCAGACCATTCAACGCTTGGTTAGCCGACCACATTAGGTTTGCGCGCCATTCGTCACTGTCACGGTTGTCGTAACGGTTACCAAGATCGAGTAGCGTACGTAGGAGTGTTTCGGCATAACCTTCTTGAACTCGCGCGGATGTTGGCGTAGTTAGGTACTGCTCACATGTGTGTACCCAAGCATCAACAACGCCATTGATCAATTGGCGTTCAGGTAAGGTTTTCATCACATCTGGGTCAAGAACGGCAAACAGTGGCTGTACCGCTTTGGAATGGAACGGAAGTTTGTCGTTGGTCGCTCGTTTTGTAATAACCGCACCAGAGTTGGATTCTGAGCCTGTCGCAGGTAGCGTCAAAATCGCCCCGATTGGTACAGCGGTAGTTACGCTATACTTACCTGACATGATATCCCAGCTATCACCGTCGTAACACGCAGCGGCCGCAACAAATTTAGAACCGTCAATAACAGAACCGCCACCCACTGCCAAAATGAAGTTAATGTTGTGTTCTTTGGCAATAGCGATAGCGTTATCTAATGTTTCTTTGGTTGGGTTGGGTTCAACGCCTGAAAACTCTTTCCAAGTATGTTCTTTCAGTGCTTCAGCGACTTGGTCATAGACGCCATTTTTCTTGATTGAGCCCCCACCGTAAATCACTAATACATTGCTATCGAGCGGGATTTCTTGGGCGATCGTTTTAATTTGTCCCTGTCCAAAATGAATCTGTGTTGGGTTTGAATAAGAAAATTGCATGACATGCTCCTAGTGTTTCAGTGAAAGGACGAATCCTCACGGATATTATTATTAACTTAGGCCTGAATGGCCTTTCGTTATACTATGAGTGCATAATAGTGCTGATTAATGTATATTAATAGCGCTATTTGTCCATTTTTATTGTCTATTTCTACAATTTTTCATTGAATTTTACAGAGGGGATGCGAGCTAATGAGCGATTTAGTGAGTCTAATGCAGCGTTACGTAGAGCAGAATCAGCTACATGATCTTGAGGGTGGGGTTAATACTGAAGTGCCGGGCGTTCGTTTTTATCGTTCCACCCAATCAACTCGCAAAACTCCATTTGTCTATGAATCTGGCATTATTATTCTCGGGCAAGGTTACAAAACGATTACGATTGGAAATGAACATCAAGTGACGTATGGCCCCAACGACTATCTTGTTGCCGGAGTCCCTATGCCACTCGAGTGTGAATCGTTTGCGAGTTTTGAAGAGCCCATACTAGGTTTAAGCATTAATATTGAGCACACGTTATTGATGCGGTTAGTCAGTAAGTTAGATGAGTACGGCATGGAATATTCTGCGCAAAAAAAAGGTCAGTGTGGGGTTCAATCGGTAAGCATGAATGAACGAATGCTCAATAGCTGCCAGCGAATGATGTATGCCTTATTATATCCAATGGAAGCGAAGGTGCTAGGGCAATCATTAATCGAAGACATCCTCTTTTGTGTATTAAGTGGTACTGATGGGCACGTCTTAGTCGAACTTGCTCGCTATGAAGGGCACTATGCGCGAATTGCGAAGGCTCTCGCTAAGATCCATAGTCATTACAATGAACCACTGTCGGTCCAGTCATTATCGGAAGTCTCAAATATGAGTATTTCAGCCTTTCATCACGCATTTCGTGCCGTCACGATGGAATCGCCGTTACAGTACTTGAAGAAGGTACGTCTGAACAAAGCAAAACAGTTAATTCAAGTCGAAAGGGTACGGGTTACGGAAGCGGCAATGAAGGTGGGGTATGTCAGTCCGTCTCAGTTCAGTCGTGAATTTAAACGTCACTTCAATCAAACGCCAAAAGGCCAAGTTGGGGGCCGCGACGCCGTGAGTGTGGCCGCGAAATTGGTTTAATGGACTACCAGCCACTGATCGTACCCGAGGCATTTAATCTAGGGTACGAATCATTGGTCTTGGCATCGTAAGATTTTTCTAAATAGACACGCTTAAAATTGATAGCTTTCAGGGACGACAACCACTCCTTTATCTGATATGTGAAAACGCTCAGCATCCATTTTTTTATCAAAGCCAATTTTCATGTTATCGGGCACGTTGACATGTTTGTCGATGATGCAGTTTTGGATCTGGCAACCTTCACCAATGGTTACATCTTCAAAAAGAATACTATCCATAACCGTCGCCCCATCATTGATGCGTACATTGGAAGAGACCACACTGTGGTGTACTGAGCCCCCTGAGTTAACGACACCGTTAGCGATCATAGAATTAATAAAGATGCCTTCATTCCCCGTTGCCGATGATACGGTGCGTGCTGGTGGATATTGCGGCTCATAGGTTCGAATTGGCCAGTTTTTCTGATAAAGGTTCAATGGTGGCACTGGCTCCAACAAGTCCATATTGGCGTCATAGTAAGAGTCAATGGTTCCGACATCTCGCCAATAAGAGTCACGTTTTACTCGTCCTTTCCCTTGTTCCGCAAAACGATATGCATACACCTTATTGCTAGGAATCAATTGTGGAATGATATTTTTGCCAAAATCGTGTTCAGAATTGCTTTTATCAGCATCTTGATGGAGTGCTGATTTGAGCACATCCATATTAAATATATACACACCCATTGAGACTAAGCTGCGATCCGGGCTATCGGGTATTGACGGCGGATCGATGGGTTTTTCAATAAAGGAAGTTACGATATTGTCGTCATCGACGGCAATGATGCCAAAGGCACTTGCCTCGGTACGGTCAACGTCCATACATGCAACGGTCAGCCCTGCGTTCGTCTCTTTATGCTGCTGAAGCATGGCGTCATAATCCATTCTGTAGATATGATCCCCTGATAATACAACGACGTATTGTGCTTCGCTACGCGATAATAGCCACATATTATGAAACAGCGCATCAGCGGTGCCCTCATACCACTTGCCGCCTTTACGCTGTTGTGGTGGAACAACCGTGACATATTCGTGTAACTCTGGATTGAAAATAGACCATCCATCGCGCAAATGCTTTTGCAGGGAATGGGACTTATATTGAGTTAAAACTAAGATTCGGCGTAAACCAGAGTGCAAGCAGTTCGTCAGGGTAAAATCGATGATACGATATTTACCACCAAAAGGGACTGCGGGTTTTGCTCGATCATCAGTAAGTGGGGAAAGCCGAGAGCCTACACCTCCAGCTAACACGACTGTAAGAGTTTCCTGCATTGAGTTTCTCCATGAAAAATCGATTATATTGCCCAGAGAAGCCATCATTCGATATGAAGGCAATGGCGTCGTCTCGCAGCATAAAAATGCGATGTGGAAAGCTAGTTATATCAAATGATGCTAATTAACACGATGAGTTTTTTAGAAAAGTCACTGCTCTATCAACATTAGAAATGGAGTTGCCGCTCACGGTGTAACATCCACTATGCTTCTGTGATCAAGCCCAAATAAGCTAATCATGAATAAATAGTATTTACATTGTAAATATGCATCTCATATCTATTATAGTTTATCGAAAACCTCATGGTTGGAGAATGAGATAATTATCACAAAATCACGGCATCACTCACTGCGTTGAAGGTTAATTTTAGACAGTGGCAAAATTCTTGCTAATACTCATACTATTCGCTGAGTATTTGTTGTGTATGGGGATTCAGTACGGATGAAAAAGTTACTGATGCTGGTGTTACTGCTTTTAGGGATAACCGCTGCGGGCGCTGGATATTACTTATTCTATTATGTGCCAAACCATGGTGATGTCCTTGGTTTAAATTCCTTATTAGGGCAAACATCACAAGCACCTCCTCCGGCAAAGAAGCGTGTTGAGCGAGACAAGGTGGCCACAGAAACCGCCCCTCAAGCAGTGATGGATTACTATGTGTCAGCAAAAACGTTACCCATCCGCAGCCAGCCCAATCAAAAAGCCTTTATCGAAGCACGGTTATATCGTGGAGATAAAGTGAGTTTATTAGAAAAAAGTAATGGTTGGGGTCGGATTACTGAATATTTTGTTTATAAGCAAGGAGAGCCAGAAAAAGCGAAATGGATTCCCTTAGGTGGCCTTGTGGTAAAAAAGCCGGTGGTGACTCCCAAAGAGCGTAAAAAAACCGTGTTGAATTATATCCATAGTTCGGATGATCTCGGAAAATATGAAGATATGTTCTTTAAGGTGACCAATAAACTGTTAACCTCGAAGCAATGCAAACCGGAAGATTTCAAGGAAACAGGGGGATGGGTAAGATCAGTATCTTATCAAGATAAAAATATCTACTTTGTATATTGTGGCGGGTTAGGGCGCGTCAATAAGGTATATTTAGATGCATCAAACGGTCAAATATTCAGAACAACAGCACAATAGTTGTTGGAGGCGGTAGCATTGATATTGTCGATAATACAGGTTTATGGGATAAGCTACTTTTCCCGGATTTCGCTGCCATAACGGGTGTTGTATCACAAAACCTTTTTTTTCAGTGTTAATTTCTGTCATACCAACTCATTATTGCCTATCTATATCATATTACCCTACAGTAATAGGCAGACCGTCATTTTTATATTCGTCTTGTATAGTAGGAAGTTAAGGAGAGGTATTTGTTACGTCCAATGGAGCACACCGTAACCCGCTTTATTGTAAAATGGATGTCCTTAATCATCGTCTTCAGTTTGATCATTATTGGCTATTCTATTTTTACGTTAGCATCATCTCTTAATGATGCCGAAATGATTAATGCTTCTAGTTCATTACGTACGCAAATCTATCGAATTACTATCGATGTTAAAACCAACGATGTGCACACCGTGCAGCATATTGAAGAGTTCGAAAATACCCTGTATGGAAAGACCATGCGGCGGTTGGATAAATGGTGGATCCCAGACAATATTCGTGCTTACTATCGCCAGCTAGTATTGGACTGGAAATCGATCAAAAACACCCTGATTCGACAGCATAATGTGTCTTTAACTGATCAGGTTGACCCCTATATCCGTTACATAGAACAGTTTGAATATAAACTGCAGCATTATAACGAGCGCAAACTCACCACTTTGGCTTGGGTGGCGGCGTTATGCCTCAGTGGTGTGATCTTAGTGTGTTTAATCGTCGTGCGTTATACACGTAATGAGATTGTTAAACCTCTCAGACAGTTAGCTCAGGCAAGCCAAAAAATTAGAGAAGGAAAGTTCGATGTTGATTTAACCCCCCGCTTCCAAAATGAGTTGGGAGAGTTGATGGTGACGTTTAATGGTATGGCGAACGAACTGGGTCAACTCTATCAAGGGCTTGAAATCGCAGTGGATGAAAAAACACGTCATTTACGAATGGCCAACCAATCACTGCAAGTGTTGTATCATTCCTCTCAAGAGCTATCGTCTTCAAGGTTAACGGTCGAGAACTTTCAAGTGATCTTGGATTATTTCTGCTCGGTAGAAGGGGTAGTCAGTGCCGAACTGCAAATTATTGATGCGGGGGGGCAAGGATTAACATTACACGGTGGTGAGCGTTTCTCTGAGTATTCTCTACACCGAGAACTGAGTGTCGATGGCGTTTTATTAGGTTATTTACGCTGGAAAGAGGGATTACCTTGCCCTGATAAAATGCTGATTAAGAACTTTCTACATATATTTGAGCAAGCGATTCACTATGCAAAATCACAAAAACAATCTGAGCAGATTCTATTATTAGAAGAGCGGGCGACGATTGCTCGTGAACTGCACGATTCGTTAGCCCAGTCATTGTCATATTTAAAAATACAAGTATCGTTATTAAAACGTGCAATGTTGGCCACCGATCATCAAACGCTTACATCCAGCGCTACGCCGGTTATCGCTGAAATTGATACCGGTTTATCAAGTGCTTATAAGCAGTTACGCGAGTTATTAACCACGTTTCGTCTGACACTTAAAGAAAGTAATTTTGGTCAGGCATTGAGTGAGGTTGTCAATCAACTCCGCGAAAGAACAAGTGCGGAGATCACGCTGAATAATTTACTGGTTTCATTCGAACTGAGTGCTCAGCAACAGGTGCATCTCGTGCAATTGATTCGAGAAGCCACAATTAACGCCATCAAACATGCACAAGCTAATAATATCGCCATATATTGTGGTGAAGAGAACGGGATGATTACCGTATACATTGAAGATGATGGGATCGGATTTAGTGAGCCTCCATCAAAAGTGAATCATTATGGTATGAATATTATGTATGAGCGCGCACAAAGGTTGGGCGGGGAATTGCACATTGATTCTTTACCTAATCAGGGATGTAAAGTATCTATTACGTATCCTGCGAATAAGAAAGGAGACTTATCTTGAATAAATGCAAAATAATGCTGGTGGATGATCACCCATTGATGCGTCGTGGAATTCAGCAATTGTTAAGCATTGAGCCTGAATTTGATGTTATCGAAGAAGCAAGCAGTGGGGATGAAGCCATTGCCCTGGCTCAATCTAATGAGCCGGACATGATCTTGTTGGATTTGAATATGAAGGGGCTTTCAGGGCTCGATACATTGAAAGCTCTGCGAGCGGATGGTTGCAGTGCTATCGTGGTAGTGCTCACGGTGTCTGATAATGTGGCTGACATTGAAGCAATGGTTAGGGCTGGAGCCGACGGCTATCTTCTCAAAGATACTGAACCTGAAAAACTTGTTGAGCTACTAAAAAATGCAGCGGATGGTAATAAGTCGTACAGTGATGTGGTGTTGAAGTATTTAAGCAACCGCCGTGAACAAATCGATGTCTTTGAAGCTCTGACAGATCGTGAAGGTCAAATATTACGTGAAGTGGCAAAAGGGTTTCGTAATAAACAGATTGCTGACCGATTGTTTATTTCAGAATCGACGGTGAAAGTTCATATGAAAAGCTTACTAAAAAAACTGCAAGTTCCTTCAAGGACGGCGGCGACAATTCTCTATTTAGAGCGTTATGGTGAGCGTAAGTAATCAGTATTGGTTATCTATGCTGCTCGATCTACAAGGTCATGACCTTTAGGAGCAGCATATTCTGCTACTGGTGACTTGCTTTATTTAGTTTAACGATGTTTTCGCTAGTATCTTGGTTGTCGTGCGGTGAGGGGTTTGTGTTTTTGGTGGTTTTGCATAAGATAAATAGGTGTATGAATTACAGGAAGTAATTAGGACGTACCTATGGACATTAGAATTGCAGAATATCAAGATTATGAGCGTATCGCTCACCTTCATGCCACTAGCTGGAAAACGTACTACCAAAACATAATCGGTCAAGATTACTTAGACCAAGAGGTCGATGAAGATCGTCAGTTGATCTGGCAAACTCGTTTAACTAACCCTCCGTTTAATCAACATGTTTTATTGGTTGAAGATGAGCATCAATTGCTCGGATTCATCTGCCTATTTGGTAATCACGATTTTGAAAAAGGCACGATTATCGAATCCCTTCATATTGCGTCCACTCATCGTGGGCAAGGTCTAGGAAAATTGCTGATTCAGAAAGCACTGCCTTGGGTCACGCAGTTCTTTCCGACTTCGGGGGTGTACCTTGAAGTTATGGAAAAAAACCATCAAGCCGTGGACTTCTATGATCATATCGGCGGGAGCCATCATCTTGACCGCGACTGGCGATCACCCTGTGGCAATATTATCCATGAATGGGTTTATACTTGGGACTCTCCTGATGAACTCACTAAAGCAATGGAAGAGCCGTTATCTGCCTAAAGGCATGATTGGTCAATTGCATTGCTTAACGCTTCATGGAATGATGCGTTAGTAGGATAATCAAGAAAGGTTGATATATGACGATAGAGTTAGAGAATTACGCGGGACTAATTTTTGATATGGATGGGACGCTGGTCGATACGATGCCAGCGCACTTAGCCGCATGGGAACATGCCGCGCAACGTTTCAATTTTCCTTATGATGCTGCATGGCTAAATAGTATGGGCGGAATGCCCAGTATTAAAATTGTCGATGTGATTAATCAGCGTTACGACTTATGTTTAGATCCTAAAGCTGTTTCTGACTGTAAAATGGTTCATTTTGCAACACTAGAAGGCCAAGCAACGTTAATTAATGCGACCACCGAGTTATTAAACGCCAACTACGGTAATAAGCCGATGGCCGTGGGTACCGGAAGCCAGCGCGGCTTCGCCATGGCAATTTTAGAGCGTACTGGACTACTCGATAAGCTTGATGCTGTCGTGACCGCGACAGATGTGGTTGAACATAAACCACATCCGGAAACTTTTTTGACCGCAGCGGCGCAACTTAATTTACCACCACAAGAGTGTGTGGTCTTTGAAGATACGCAGCTAGGTATGCAAGCGGCTCATGCTGGCGGAATGGATTGTATTTTGGTGACAGACGATGGTTTGGTCCTGCATCGTGCACCTGTCAATGAACACTCGCCGAGGTTCAGTGCCGTTTAACCATATCTTTTAGAGTCAATTGAGCCGCTCCAATACAGGATGGTGGCAAGTCATACTGAAAACATCCTGCATTGGGTAATCAATGCTATGATTATTTACATAAAGTTTCTGATTTATCAGTCGATAACCTTTTTAGAATTCAATCATTGATGAGCGTTGAAATGAAGTATGTTGCCTTGATACTTTCGATATTATTAAGCGGGTGTAGTTTGAGCTCATTGGATGGGCTTGGCAAACTGATACGCAACGACAAGTTGGATCAAGCGCCCCAAACAAAGAGTTCGGTCCGCAACCCTGATTGGGGAAAGCAAGAGAAGCCTGAAAAGGTGGTCAATGTTGCCTTATCTTATCATTCAGACTATGACCGATTAATTGGCTTTCTACGTGCAAATGATATTGCCTATGATGTCCTACCTGGCACATCGATGATGGTGCAAGTCAACGATACGATTTATTTTCGTTTAAACTCTGCGACGGTTGAAATGGGATCTTATCCATGGATTGCTCGTTTGAGCGTTTTTCTGTCCCGTTTTCCTTCCATTACCGTCGTTATTAATGGGCACACGGATATCACGGGGACAGAAGCGCTGAATGACAATTTATCTGAACGCCGAGCTGAACGTATTCAACGCTTGTTCGAGAAAAATGGCGTTTCAAGATCATCGATTTATACACGCGGTTATGGGGAATTTTTCCCGGTCTGCAGTAATAAAACGCCATCGGGCAGGGCGTGTAATCGACGCGCAGAGCTGTTGTTTATATTGAATGGCTCGTAAAGCGTATTGAATGTGCTCGTAATAGAAATAAAAAAAGACAGAAGCATAGCTTCTGTCTTTTTTTATTTTGGGAACTAGTAATCTAGATTATGCTTTAGTGTCAGTTGCTTCACCGTGCATTGTTTTCACTTTGTACTCAAACTGCGGAATCATGACTTCAACACGACGGTTTTGTTCACGACCTTCACGTGTTGCATTGCTCGCGATTGGATCCGCTTCGCCTTTGCCATCAACTGTCAATTTAGTCTTATCAATACCATTTTCAACTAAATAGTTGGCAACAGATTGTGCACGTTTTTTCGAGAGTTGCTTATTATAAGATTTTGTACCCGTAGTATCTGTGTAACCGACAATGTCAGCGGTTGCGTTAGGGTATTCTTTTAGCGTTGCCAAAAGTGGTGCCAATGCTTGCTCACCTGATTCAGTCAACTTAGCGCTGTCCAATTCAAAGAAGCTCTTATCAGTAACATTGTTATGCTGCTTCATTACCCACTTAGGTTTTGGTGCAGGCTTAGGCGCCGGCTCTGCTTTTGGTGCGGGCGCTGGCTCTGCCGCTTTTTCTGGCATCGGTGCTGGCGCATCGTCTTGGCCAAAGTTATAGCTTAGCCCAACAGTGACAAGGTCGGTGTCCATGTTGTGCATTACATGGTCAGACATACCTTGGTAACGTTGGTAAGCAAGGCGAGCATCCCATTTTTTCGAAATATGGTACTCCGCGCCGACTGTACCGGTTGGAACATAATCTGAATCATCACCGTATTGCATGTAGGCTGCACCTACTTTTGCATACACATCGACTTTATCTGACATAGGGTAAGAAAACTTAGGCGCTAAAGTGATGGCAGACAAGTTATGCTCACTACGGCTTAGTGTGCCGTTATCCATATAGTTTAGGTCGTATTGACCCAACCAATCAGCACCCAACTCGACACCCATATATTGGTTAACGTCATAGCCTAGAAATAGGCCT
>JBQGON010000040.1:0-23643 GCA_052087065.1 Vibrio sp.
GTTGCACGCTCAAACTGTGCTTTAAACATTCCTATGGTAATTTCAATGCAAGCGGTATTGACCGGGTTATCCAGTAGCCGATTTGCCCATAAAAAGGCGTGCATATCCATTGGGCCACCAGAGCTGACACCGAGGTGCTGATGGCCAGTACGGCCGAGATCTTGGATTAAGCTGAGTGGTCCAGGCGATAATATCGTTAGCATCGTTTGTTCCCCAGATGGCTGTCATCCAGTTGCCCGCCCATATTTAAAAAGGTCTGTTTGGATATGGCCACAAAGCGTACTTTGGCGCTCGGAGTAAATAGGGTCAGGGTTTCACGTTGAAAATCGATGAGCTCAAGTGGCGTTCGTCCAATGACTTGCCAGCCGCCGGGTGAAGCTTTCGGGTAAATGGCGGTTTGTTGATCGGCGATAGCGACACTGCCTTTGGGAATACAAAAACTTGGTGTGGTTTTGCGAGCAATGGTGAGACGCTCATCAAGCTGTCCTAAATAAGCAAAGCCAGGCATAAAGCCCAACGCGTACACACGATAGGTTTGCTGTGTGTGATATTGGATGACTTCGTCGAACGATAAACCTGTGTACGCGCATACGGTATGTCGATCGAGCGCAACCTCTTCTCCGTAATAGACGGGGATCTCGAGAGTGTCCGTATCGGAGTGTGCGAGTGGGAGAATGCTTTCAGCTGATAGCTGTTCCTGCAAGGTATTGATGCACTCGGTCATCTCCATCGTTAAGCTATCGAATTCAATGAGTATCGACGTATACGATGGGATAATATCAATCAAGCTGGTGCCCATGATATGGCGAATAGCTGGCAACGCAGCGGCAATCCTCTCGGCAACGTCAGCGGCGATGCGCTGACCAAATGAAATGAGGACTGTGGTTTCACTGATGGGGGTAATCGTCATTCAAATTTGGCTCCATCATGTAACAGCTGAGCGAGTAATTGCGCTGTTGGTAGCGCTTGATGCCCGTCTCCATGGACACATAATGTATCGGCTTGTATCGGTAATATCTCGCCTGTGAGGGTTGTCACTTGTCTATGGTTTATTAGTGAAAGTGCTTGATTACGAATAGTGTCAAGATCATGGTAGGTCGAGCCAACGATATTACGAGCCACAAGCCGACCATTAGCATCATAGGCACGATCGACAAATGCTTCGAACCACAATTGAATGCCGTATTGCTTGGCTTTTTGCTGGTATTTCTGCTGGTTGGGTACCGCCATACATATCAGAGGTAATGACGGGGTGGTTTGCTTCATTGCGCGCAGCAGCACCTCGAATACATGGTCGTCTTTCATCATGGTGTTATATAGCGCGCCGTGCGGTTTGACATAGTTTAATGATTGCCCTTCGCTGACGCACATCAGTTGAATAGCACCGATTTGATAGACAAATAATCCGTAAAGTTCATCATCGGCAAGTTCGATATTTCTGCGCCCAAAGCCTTGCAAGTCTTGATAGCCGGGATGAGCGCCAATCATGACATTATGTTGTTTGGCTAAGCGAATAGTTTTTAGCATCACCAAGGGATCGGAAGCATGCATGCCACATGCGATATTAGCCATATCGAGATAAGGCATGAGCGCCTGATCTTGGCCCATCACCCAAGGTCCGAAGCTTTCGCCCATATCACAGTTAATCTTCATCATCACATCCCTGATTTCTTTCTATGTGGTCACTGTATATTAAGACGGAGGATGACTTGAAGAGAAACTTTATGTGGATGTGACCATTTACCCAATTGATTATGCATAGATAGGCGGGAGTTGACGTTACAAAACAATCAAAAGGCAGCCACGGCGCAAATGCCAGTGACTGCCATCTTTCAATACCCATAAAGCAGGTCGTATTAGCGGTTAGAACAGATCTTTGAGTTGCTGATACAAGGCTTTAAATTGCTGATATTTGGCTTGGTAATAAGCATGGTGCTCAGCATTCGGTGTGCTTTTCTCAACAATCGGCGGTTTAGGGAATACACTGTCAATAGGCGTTCCTTTTGGCATCATTGCAAAATGCGCTAAGCGCGCAGCGCCAAGGGCTGGGCCGACATCACCACCTTGGCGATAAGTGAGCGGTTGGTTGATAATGTCGGCAAGGATCTGACGCCAATAACTGCTGCGAGCCCCACCGCCAATTAAAGTAATGTCAGTAGGAATATTGTTGGTGCTATGTAAGGCCTCTAAGCCATCGGCTAATGCAAACCCCACGCCTTCCAGCACTGCTTGTACTAAATCATAGCGTGTTGTTTCATGAGTCATACCAAAAAACACACCCTTAGCATTAGGGTTATTGTGCGGGGTCCGTTCCCCTGATAGATAGGGCAGGAAGATCACGTCGCTATGAGGACTCTGCTCCTCACAGACTGACATCATTTCGCCGACACTCACAAAGTTTGTCAGTTTGGCGACCCAATCTAAACATGATGCCGCACTTAAAATGACCGACATCGTATGCCATGTATGCGGAAGTGCATGACAGAAACTATGTAACGCCGCGTCGGGGTTGGTAATCATGCCGTCACTAACAGCAAAGTACACGCCGGACGTGCCCAAAGAAATCATCGCTTCACCCGGTTGGGTAATACCTACTCCCAATGCGCCTGCGGCATTATCACCGCCGCCACCGACGACCGGTACGCATGGCAAGCCCAACATTTCAGCAACCTCAGGGGTTAGCTTACCAGTAATTTCTGTTCCTTCATAAAGATCGGGCATGGCTGAGCGCGTTAACCCAGTGGCTGAGAGCAGCTCGTCATTCCAATCCCGTTGATTAACGTCTAGCCATAATGTGCCAGCGGCATCGGACATTTCAGAGGCATAGACACCTGTTAGTTTAAAACGCAGGTAGTCTTTAGGAAGCAATACCTTAGCAATTTTTTCAAAGACCTCTGGTTCATGATTTTGTACCCACTTCACTTTGGGGGCACTGAATCCAGGCATCATCAGGTTGCCGGTGATCTCGCGGCTTTCAGTCACGTGTTCCTCAAGCCATTGGCATTCTTCTGCACTACGGCCATCGTTCCAAAGAATCGCCGGACGTAAGAGGTTGTCTTGTTGATCAAGTAATGTCACGCCATGCATTTGTCCAGAAAGTCCAATGGCTTGCACGTGATCAAGAGGATGGATTTTGCCGAGCGCTTTGAGGGAATCACAAGTGGCTTGCCACCACTGCTGTGGGTCTTGCTCTGACCATAGTGGGTGAGGACGTTCCACGGTCATTGGTTGGTTAGTTGATGCAATGACTGCACCCTCCGCATCCATAAGAATACTCTTTACACCTGATGTACCTAAATCAATACCAATAAACATAATCCATCCCTTCGTTTAAATTTGACATGAACGTTGTCATAAATGTCTTAATTTAAGATTGTACCGCTTGGTAGCGTGACCACAATTACGTTTTTTAGTATCCAAATTCATTGATTTACCTGCTGAGTGAGGGATCACAATAGAGCAACCCGCGTATTGATAGACTGACTCACTTTACCCAGTAATTTGAGACGAAGTATGGATAAAAACTACCAAGTATCATTATTGTTTAACGCCAACAAAGCGTACGATCGACAAGTGATGGAAGGTATTGGCGATTATCTACATGCCAATCAATGTTGTTGGAATATTTATATTGAAGAGGACTTTACGACGAGCATTGAACAGTTTAAATCTTGGAATGGAGATGGCGTCATTGCTGATTTCGATAATCCTGCTTTGGAACAACTGATGATGGAAGCCAGTATGCCGGTCGTTGGCGTTGGCGGCTCGTATGCCAATCCTGAAAGTTACCCCAAGGTTCCCTACGTTGCGACCGATAATGAGCAATTAGTGACCATGGCATTTGAACACTTAAAAAGCAAAGGACTGGAGCAATTTGCATTTTATGGTATTCCTCAAGATTCTTGGGAGCGCTGGGCGATTGAGCGTGAGAATACGTTTATAGAATTGATGGAAAATGAATCCTACGACTATACCATTTTCCATGGTAGCTCAACCAATTCTAAAACATGGCAAGAGGATATGAACAATCTCGAGTCATGGTTAAAACGCCTACCGATACCGGTTGGAATCATTGCAGTAACCGACGCTCGAGCTCGACATATCCTTCAAGTTTGCGACCAACTGAAAATACTGGTGCCAGAGCAGGTCGCGGTGATTGGGATCGATAATGAGGAAATGACCCGTTACCTGACCCGAGTTTCGTTGAGTTCGGTCGCGCAAGGTACACGCAGAATGGGCTACCAAGCAGCGAAGCTGCTCCACAACTTGTTAAATCAAGCCCCCAACCGTTCTGGGCATTTACCCCGTATTTTGGTTCCGCCCACGAAGGTGCTGCAGCGGCAAAGCTCAGATTATCAGGGGGTTGATGACCCTTATGTCGCCAATGCGTTGCATTACATTCGTCATCATGCTTGCAAAGGGATTAAGGTTGAACAAGTTCTCGATTATATAGGGATTTCTCGTACCAATTTGGAGGGGCGTTTCAAATCGTTTCGTCAGCACTCGATTCATCAAGAGATTCATCAAGCGAAATTAGAACGGGCAGCGCAGTTGTTGCGTGAAAGTGAACTACCCATTGCGGATATTTCTGAAGCGTGTGGATACCCATCGATTCAATATCTGTATTCAGTATTTAAAAAACATTACAGTCAAACGCCGAAAGAATATCGGGTTTATTATCAAACCCAGAAAAACGCATAACTTTTTAGTAAGGTAATGCCCTCCATGTGAAGGGCATCGTGAAGTGAATTGGAAGGGTTAGTGATGGGCGATGACATCACTGGATTGATGATGCTGTTTATCCCATAACTGCTCAAGCTCTTCCAATGAGCGGCCTTTGGTTTCTGGCACCCAACGGTAGATAAAGAACACAGTAAATACCCCCATTGCACCATAGAACCAGAATGGAAAACCACCATTGAAGCTTTTATAAATCATACTGTTATGGTCGTTCATCATTGGGAAGCTTTGTGATACGGCAAAGTTTGCAATCCATTGAGAGAATACTGCAATGGATAGCGCTTTGGCGCGGATTTTATTCGGGAAGATTTCTGATAGCAGTACCCACACTACAGGGCCAAGTGAAAGAGCAAAGGCTGCGATGTAGAGTAATACGAAGATTAAGAGATAGCCGCCTATCGCATTCATATAGGCTGCGGTGCCGATAGCAAACATACTCAACGCCATCAGTGTCGCTCCGAGCATCATTAATGGTCGACGGCCGAATTTATCCACGGTAAAGATCGCAACCACGGTAAAGGTTAAATTGACAGCGCCAACGAGGATAGTTTGCAGTAACGCGATGTCGATGCTCGATGAACTGAAGCCTTTTAAAATGGTTGGAGCGTAGTAGAGAAATACATTAATTCCCGTCACTTGTTGTAACACACTAAGCATGATACCGATGACAAGTACGCCCATAAAACCACTTGCAGCGATGGAAACGCGGCTTTTATCCTTGAGGGAATCCTTAATATCGCGCCATTGTGCATCGATATTACGGCCACGGTTCAGTGCGCTCAGTAAATTGTGAGCTTCATTATCTCGCCCTTTCATAGCGAGCCAGCGTGGTGTTTCCGGAATGAAATAGAGGAAAATTAAGAAACAACCCGCGGGAATGGTTTCGGAGGCAAACATATAACGCCAGCCTGTATTGTATAGCCATGTTTCGGTGCCAAGAAGCGCAATACCGTAATTGACGAAATAGACCACGAGCATGCCAAAAATGATAGCAAACTGGTTACATGCGACGAGTCCACCACGACGATCCGGAGGGGAGACTTCAGCAATATACATCGGCGATACCATGGAAGCGAGGCCGACGCCAATCCCACCGATGATCCGATAAATAACAAAGGTCCAGTAATCATTCGGGATGGCGGAACCAATGGCAGATATTAGGAAAAGTAGCGCTGCGAGAATAAGTGCTCCGCGTCTTCCCCAGCGTGTACTAATGACGCCGGAAAGAATCGCACCGACCACACAGCCAATTAAGGCAGACGATGCGGCA
Organism: Vibrio sp.; assembly: GCA_052087065.1. Taxonomy (GTDB): domain Bacteria; phylum Pseudomonadota; class Gammaproteobacteria; order Enterobacterales; family Vibrionaceae; genus Vibrio. The sequence continues at coordinate 6,011 of JBQGON010000040.1, forward strand.
AAACCTAACTCTGTTGATGTTAATTGAAAATAATTTTTTAACGCGTCAGTCGCACCAGAGATTACTGCGGTATCATAACCGAATAGTAACCCTCCAAGTGCCACAACACTCGTCAATTGCATTACGCTTACCTTAGCGTTCATACGGTGAACCTCATTATTGTTTTGTATAGGGCTCCATGATTCTCAATGGGTTACCGTTGGAATGGTATTGCTTAAAAAAACATCTCGGTTACGATATTTCACAAATGTGAATGAAGTGTGAAATTGCAATTTTTGTCAGCCAGATACGCAATAAAACCATCAAAGTGTGGCGCTATTCACGGTTGATAAATATATGAAATTTTATGAGAAAAAACGTAATTGTGATAATCCTCAATGCCGACGACTATGAAGGCCAGTTAACCTAATAACGCAGAGGACATAGCGATGACTGACTTTTTCTCCAAGGTAAAACCTATTCAATTTGAAGGGACTGAAACCGATAACCCATTAGCATTTCGTCATTACGATGCAGACAAAATGATCTTAGGTAAATCCATGAAGGAACATTTACGGTTTGCAGTTTGTTACTGGCACAACATGACTTGGCCTGGTTCTGATGTGTTTGGTCAAGGTACATTTGAGCGTCCATGGATGCGTGCGGGGGATGAAATGGAGTTGGCTCGTATGAAGGCTGACGCTGCATTTGAATTTTTTGCTAAGCTCGGTACCCCGTATTACTGTTTCCATGACGTGGATGTGGCCCCTGAGGGTCAATCGATTAAAGAATACGTGAATAATTTCGCGAAAATGGTCGATGTTTTAGGAAATAAACAAGAAGAAACTGGCTTGAAGCTACTGTGGGGAACCGCGAACGCGTTTTCTAATCCTCGTTATATGGCTGGCGCCGGCAGTAACCCTGATCCTAAAGTGTTTGCGTATGCGGCAACCCAAATATTCAATGCGATGAATGCAACGCAAAAACTCGGTGGTGAAAACTACGTACTTTGGGGTGGACGTGAAGGATACGAAACCTTATTGAATACCAACCTACGCCAAGAACGTCAGCAGTTAGGTCGTTTGATGCAAATGGTTGTTGAACATAAACACAAAATCGGTTTCAAAGGGGCAATCTTGATTGAACCTAAACCGCAAGAACCAACCAAACACCAGTACGATTATGACGTGGCGTCTGTTTATGGTTTCTTGAAAGACTTCGGATTAGAAAAAGAAATTCGTGTGAATATTGAAGCCAATCACGCGACATTAGCAGGACACTCATTCCAACACGAAGTCGCATGCGCGGCATCACTCGATATTTTAGGTTCGATAGATGCAAACCGAGGCGATCCTCAACTTGGCTGGGATACCGATCAATTCCCGAATAGTGTTGAAGAAAATACGTTGGTCATCTACGAAATTCTTAAAGCAGGCGGATTGACCTCTGGTGGCTTTAACTTTGACGCTCGCTTACGTCGTCCATCGATTGATGCTGAAGATTTGTTCTATGGTCATATTGGTGGTATGGATACAATGGCACTTTCTTTAGAAAAAGCGGCAAAAATGATCGAAAATGACAAATTATCTAAACACGTCGCTCAGCGTTACGCTGGGTGGAATGAGTCATTAGGCCAAGCCATTTTAAATGGTGATCATTCACTTGAATCTCTGTCTCAATATGCGGTAGACAATAACGTGCAGCCAGAAAAACAATCAGGCCAGCAAGAATACTTGGAAAATATTGTTAATAGCTACATTTATTAATATTCTCTTAGTTGCCATCTCCTCCCTCCCATTGATGAGGGGGAGGAGATATTCCCACCGCTTCGTTGTCTCGTGACTTTAATTTTCATATGAAACTCATTTACTTACATTCATATCATGAATAGTAAAGTGTGATACTCTCCTCAAATAGTTCCCGTTTATATAATCAATGATTAACGCTTGCTGACCTCTGTGTAACAATCACATGACATTTCCTGTCCAAAAAATAATCAAAAATGACTGGTAAACTTTCATGACCACTCCAAGCATTAACGGCGGAGATCTCAAAGCGACGACTTGGGAGCGACGTTTTGAGTTGTTCGAACGACTAGAAGCCAATAAAAAGGGACGCCTAGAAGTATTACAATCGGCAGCTTATAGAAGCTTACCAAGGCGTGAGCGATGGCTACTCAGTTGTAATGTCAGTGCCTTATTTGGCGGTTTCTTTTTTTATGTCAGTAAGGGGATGAATATCAAAGCGGGAATCATCGCTTCGATGACCCTACTTTGGGGCGCCTTGCTTTCATGGCTTGAATATACGCTAGGCGTTAGATTTCCATTATTGTGCTATTGGCTCCCACCTAGTGCTATCACGTCGCAGTGGGCAAACTTTGATTATTATCGTAAAGTCACTATCGGTGAGTCTTTATGGTCCGGTTGGTCGTCGATTAGGCGCGCTTATCGTCACAAAATAGTCCTCAGTTTATTGATTGTGGCGGTACTGTTGTTCGGTGGCGTCAGAGGATTTAGCCATTTTTATCAGCATGCAACGGCAGGTGCGATGAGCTCAGAGGATGCCATCGCCATCGAATGCGGGATAAACAAAGTGTATGTGATGCCTCATGAGCTTAATTTATTTGGTGAAGAAGCCATCTGTAGTAATTTTTAAAACGTGATAATAACAATTACCCAGAAGACTGAACGCACGTGTGTGAAATGTCATCAAGTGAATGATTATTTGATAAAGCCGCAGCTAGCCAAGCTGCGGCTTTTTTATTACTGATCACTCTCTAAGTCACAGAGATAGCAGATGATTTTAGTGTATATTGCATTTATATGCAGGCTGAAATGTGGCCATATCATCGGCAAAGAGATTAAATTGCTTTAATCATTGAAAAACACTGTGATAAACTCTCGGATATACTTTGATATTTTGCAAATATTTGCATTTTTAGTCATTTATCTTGTGCGGCGTCACATTCCATTGGTGATGCATCACAGACCAATTTTCGTCAGGAGCTTTCCCCGATGTTTTACGGATATGGAGGCATAATTTGGCAAGGTACGTTAGTAACTATTCAACTGTCGTTATTATCGATGTTGGTTGCTTTTGTCCTTGGGCTTATTGCCGCAATTGCTAAATTATTTGGTTCTAAGGTGCTCGCAGGGCTCGCAGATGTGTACACCACGATCATTCGTGGTATCCCTGATCTAGTGTTGATGCTGGTGATTTTCTACGGTTTGCAGATCGGTTTGAATCATGTGACCGAGTATTTTGAATGGGGTCAAATTAATATTGATCCATTTTCTGCTGGAGTGATCACGATTGGTTTTATTTACGGTGCTTACTTTACCGAGACGTTCCGCGGCGCTTTTTTGACTGTCGCAAAAGGGCAAATTGAAGCGGGAACCGCTTATGGTTTTACTCCTCGCCAAGTTTTCCAAAAAATTATTTTTCCACAGATGATGCGATTTGCGCTGCCTGGATTATCAAATAATTGGCTCATTACCATGAAAGCCACTGCGTTAGTCTCAATCATCGGCTTACAAGATGTCGTAAAAGTGACCCAAGATGCGGGTAAGGGCACCTATGAGTTCTTTTACTTTACCGTTGTGGCCGGGGCTATTTATTTGGCGTTTACCACGATATCTAATCTGGTGTTTTGGTGGTTAGGCAGAGTGTATTCAACCGGTAAGAAGAAGGCTGAGTTATGATTGAGATTCTCCAACAATATGGCCTGAGCTTTTTGTGGACCGACGGTTATAAATTTACCGGGGTTGCGGTTACTTTATGGCTTTTAGTGATTTCTGTCTCGATTGGCTTTTGTATCTCAGTGCCATTGTCGGTGGCACGCGTTTCAAAATATAAGCTATTGTCGTGGCCGGTGTGGTTATTTTCTTATGTGTTCCGCGGAACACCACTCTATGTGCAATTACTGATTTGTTATTCAGGGATGTACACCTTAGGTTTTGTCCGAGAATCGGAGTTTTTAACTTGGTTCTTTCGGAGTGGCTATAACTGTGCTCTATTAGCATTAGTGCTCAATACGTGTGCTTACACCACTGAAATCTTCGCGGGGTCGATTCGTGAAACCGATGCAGGAGAAGTCGAAGCGGCACGAGCCTATGGTTTTTCGACGTGGAAATTGTACATTAAGATCATCTTGCCAGCATCGCTGCGCCGTGCGATGCCAGCCTATAGCAACGAAGTGATCATGATGTTGCACTCTACATCATTAGCCTTTGCCGCGACCGTACCTGATATTTTAAAAATTGCCCGTGATGTGAACTCAGCGACTTATATGCCATTTCATGCGTATGGTATTGCTGCCGTTATTTATTTAGTGATTTCTTTTGTGTTAATTCGTTTATTTAAACGCGCAGAAAAACGGTGGCTGAAACATCTAGCCCCCTCATCACAAAAGGCATAGTGAGGATATAATGACAACTTCAAAACTCGCAGTTACCGATCTGCACAAAAAATATGGTAGCCATGAAGTCCTGAAAGGCATTTCGTTAGAAGCGAAAGCGGGCGATGTGATTAGTATTATTGGCTCATCGGGGTCAGGTAAAAGTACCTTTCTACGTTGCTTGAACTTTTTAGAAAAACCGAGTAGTGGCAGCATTTATATCAATGGTAACGAGATTGCCATGGAAAAAGATGTCAATGGTGAGCTAAACGTGTTGAATAAGAAAGAGCTACAAAAAATGCGGACTCAGCTCACCATGGTCTTCCAACACTTTAATTTGTGGGAACACATGACCGTGTTGGAAAATGTCATCGCCGCTCCGGTCAATGTATTGAAAATGTCGAAGCAAGCTGCCACTGAGCGCGCCAAAGCGTATTTAAAAGAAGTGGGTATCGATGAGCGTGCGCATGATCAATATCCAGCGCAATTGTCCGGCGGACAGCAGCAGCGCGTGTCAATTGCGCGTGCTTTGACGATGGAACCTGAAGTCTTATTATTTGATGAGCCGACTTCCGCCTTGGATCCAGAACTGGTAGGGGAAGTTCTGAAAATCATGCAAAAATTGGCAGAAGAAGGTAAGACCATGGTGGTGGTGACTCATGAAATGGGCTTTGCTCGTCATGTGTCTAATCATGTTGTCTTTCTACATCAAGGTAAAATTGAAGAGCAAGGCGCACCGCAAGATGTGTTAGAAAACCCGCAGAGTGAGCGTTTGCAACAGTTCTTATCTGGCGCGCTAAAATAACTAAGTTAGCACGTCATAAAAAAGGCCTGACATTTCGTATGTCAGGCCTTTTTTAATGCCACCACCGAGGCGCTAGAGTGTTTTACGCCGAAAGAGGTGCAAGCGTTGACCAAATACGTTGATTAACGCACCAGAGACAATTAACGCTCCGCCGATATAGGTCCAGCCTGATGGGATTTCTTTAAACCAAACAATGCCAATCAAAATTGAGAAGACTATTTGGATATAAGCTAATGCTGACGCACGACCCGCGTCTTGGGTTTGCATAGCTTTGGTAAAACCTAATTGACCAATTTGCGTACACACACCGACCATCACCAGCATGAGTGAGACATGCCATTCAGGCCACACAAAATCAGGTAACATGATGACCGTTGAAATAGGCAGGGCGACAAGGGGGAAATAAAAGATGATGACCGAGCTGTCTTCCGTGGTGCTGAGTTTTTTTACGATGACGTAGGCAATCGAGCTACCGAATGCGCCTAAAATGGCGATCCCGACACTAAATAAAGAAATTGGCACTGCGCTAGATGCCTGAATATCCGGTTGTAGCATGGCGTAGAGACCGAGTAGGCAAAGCACAATACAGATTAATGTTGGTGTGTGGATGCGCTCTTTTAGAAAAATCACCGCGAGCACAGCCGTAAATATTGGGTGCGTATACTGCAAAATTGTCGCTTGTGCCAAGGGTAGATTAGAAATGGCATAGTAGACACACATCAAAGCCATGGTGCCCACCGCGCCGCGCGCGAATAGCAGCGGTTTGTTATTGCCCCAAATCGAAATGCCTTTGCGACGAACATCGGTATAGCTAATGATAAGAGAAACGAGGGCACGTGCGGCAACAATTTCGAAAACAGGGATGCCATAGTTATGGACGCCTTTCACAAAGGCAGACATAAAGGAAAAACCTAAGGCGGAGAACAAGATAAAACGCACGCCAATTGGAAACAGAGGCGCATTAGAATTTACAGGTTCCATATAATTACAATTCTGCTATAAAAAACGCTACTTTAACGGGGATATAACCCAATGTCTTGTTTTTTTACCGCGAATTTTTGATGGAGGTAAGACAGTGCGTTGCCGGTGATTCTATTGCGTCATCGATGTAGTTTTTACCTCACCGCTAGGGTCTATGGGATCATTCTCTTGTGATTCTCTTACGTTCATTTTTTAGACTGCTTTGGCGCGTCATTTGTAGTGGTGACCGTGAGGCTTATTGTTAAAAGTAACAGAGACTCTTGGCAGATAACTCTCTCAATAGGAAAGCGCGCCTAAGAGAGTGTATTCCCGCATTGATTGGAAGGCATCGATGTTAATTGGTTGGTGCATTTTATATAAAATGTGACGTTGCTCCACTCGAATGTCACTCTGACAAACCTCTGACGGCAAAACAGAGGAATTATTACAAAACCTAGGTACACTTGCCGGCGTCAATAAAACAGTTAATGGTTAGGCACGACATAATAATGATGTACCAAACGACTCGGCAAGCAGAGCAGGCTTACTCTGACTATGGCCAAGTTGAAGAGAACGAGCATTCATCTACGGCAGCTCACGCCTTGTCATCGCAAGGTTATAATACCTCAAACAATGCCCGTACTTTGCGACATGATGCGTCTCTTTTACTTTACAAGCAAAATCCAAAACCCTCATTGCTGACCTCTGCGGAGGAGACGCGTGCGCGGAGTACTCACAGTGACTCTTCATCTCATCCACAAGTGATGAAGAGGGCATTGCGTTCTCTCGATCAAGCAACCACATCGGTTCGTCCCGATTTTACCGATGAGGTAAAACCGCTTCGCTCTGAGTTTTGTTTTGAAGTAGCCTGCTCCGAGCAAGCGCTGATCAATAATGTGGGATGCTCTTTTATGATCGGCAAGACGGTGCGAGAACCGATGCTTGGTTATTGGCATAAAGCGCAATCAAGTTTTGGAACAAAATATACGATTCATACTGCCTACGATGAACCCAAACAGTTAATGGTACAAGTGGGGTCTGCCCCGATGGGACTCACGATTAACCATAGCATTAAGCTCGAAGAGGTTGGGGCGGATCGCGTGCGTGATAGCTTTGTTCCAGTGGTGCCTGCCGTTCAGCATGGTGATTATCTAGGTTTGCCAACCAAAGGATATTATTACCACATTTGTAATCGTCGTTTGATCCAAGAGTACAAAATCTTAGGGGATGATAAATGGAGTTTTTATGCCACGCGTTCTACCCATGAGGTGCTTGACCAGCGTCGTGGTTACAATCGATATCAGAATGCCATTTTATTGTTTTGGAAATTACGTGGTCATCTAGTGCGTCAGCAACACTTGGTGTATTTAGAGCAACAAATTACTCGAGAGCAGCTTGATAATCTTGATGATGAGTGGCTAAAAAGCAACGGTGTACCGATTGATATTCCTACCCTACTGAAATCTCATCAGTCGACGTATGAGCGCCCAAGGATGACCACATCAGGCGAAATCGCTAGCGTTGGCTCCATTAGTCATTTTGTTCAAAATAAACTCGGTACGAATGAGCGTGAAGGGTGGAATGACATTGCGAAAAAGTACGGTTTATCAGCAAAAGAACTGTTGGATTTGAACCCTAAATACCAAGCTAACCCTAGCGCTTTGAACGTTGGTGATGAGATTTTGATTGCCGATGCTACGGAAAAAGCCATGCAAGGTTATAATGTTTATTCCTTACCCAAGCACCCTCCGCAACGTTATAATCGAGCAAGCAATTCGCGTTACCGTTATCCATCGTCCTTGATTGAAGGGACGCATTTACGCTCAATTAATAATAGCAGCGTGATTGACGATGAATTGCCGATCGTCAATATTCGACAATGTCATTAAAGTCGCCCAGTTATTTATACGTTGAGCTTGCCACGCAGTGATTTCTTTACACTGCGTTTTTTCTTGTTATCGACCCGACGAATTTTTGATGCTCGGGTAGGCCGTGTAGGGCGACGTGCTTTTTGCACCACCATTGCTGCTTGAATGAATTCGACCAAACGAGTTTGTGCATCTTCTCGGTTTTGTTCTTGAGTACGAAAAGACTGAGCCTTAATGACCAAAACCCCTTCTTTTGATATGCGTGAATCGTTTAATGTCAGCAGTCGCTGTTTATATACGTCTGGCAACGTCGAGTGGGGAATATCAAAACGCAAATGGATGGCAGTCGCGACTTTATTGACATTTTGCCCACCATTGCCAGCGGAGCGAATCGCTGTCATTTGTACTTCCCAGTCGGCCAACGAGACAGTGTTTGAAATTTTAAGCATAGGAGGCATAGTATGAGGAGAAAACGCGATTGTATAGTTTAGTGGATAAATGTCAAAACTGTCTGCTTTATATAGTGGACCGGTTTATATAGCGAATAAGAGTGCTGATGCTAGTTAGGGAGTGCCAGACTGGTACCTGACAGGTTTCTTAAATTCACGACTACCGTATCACTTTCAAGCAATGATGGTGTATTGATGGCTTTTACCTGTCCTGCAATCAAATAGCGCTCAGTCAATGAATAATGTACATAATCAGGGTGATTGAGAGTCGCTGGTGGTATGGCTGGCAGCTCTGCCGCGTTACTGTAAGTTGCGCTCGCGTCTGTGGTTGTGTGTTTTGTTGAGAGAAGCTTCGACGGTTCAATGCTTACGGCATTGTACGCGAGCCATTCCGCTGTCACTGAGCTCAGTTGCTCGTATGAGAGTGGTGCTGCGGTATACAGAAGAGATTGACCGGTGACATCTTTTCCATCACGTTGCCAGTGTAACAAAATTGCCGATTGATATTTATTAGCGCCTTCTTCTGAGTCGAGGTGATGGGCGGTGGAACGCGTTGCAAAAAAGCTCCAATTGCCACGACCGACGATTTTATATTCTTGAATGAGCGTCGTATTCAAAAAGTGATAATAGTAACCAACGGTCGGTAATCCTAGCCTAGGACCAAACTGCACTGCAGGCACCACCGGAATAAACGCTTCTTTGATCTGATGTGAACCGACATGATGTAATTGTACCGATGAGCATGAGATCCCCAATTGCATCGAACCTAAGGTCGCGAGTAATTTGCGTGGCTCATCATCAAACGCGGTGGCCGTATAGCGGGTCCCCGTGGGGGTGGTTGTTTTTTCCCAGTGACTAATGGTGGGCTCATGCGCAGTTCGACTGAGCGCAAATGAGCAACATACATTGGTAACAAAAGACGTATCAGAACAGGCCACATCAAAGTGATATTCAAACTCTGCTTTTGGTGGGTTAGCATGACGTGATGGCGGCACTGGCTCTGGTTCGTATTGTGCTAAAGCATCATTGCGAGGTGTCGCAGCAACGTGCGCTTTGCTCGCTTGTTCTTTCTCTTCTGCGGCATGGATGCAGTCTTGCAGTGCCGCGCGCACCGCTTTATCTACGACATAACGCGCTTTATCATTAATCACCCATATCGGTTTATCAAGGTCATTTTTTTTTCTGCATAGCAATGGCAGAGTCGGGGCTTTACACAGCAACACATAGTGCCCAGATTGTAATTGCTCACGCAGCACAGGCACATCGCCATCAGTGGCAAGAGACTTAAGCACATCCTCGTCTAGTGCTTCAAACCCTGCCTCAATCATTTCAAACTCATAAGTCATGAGCTCATTAACAGGTACGACTCGATACGTCACAGTGTGGACTCTATATAGCTGAACATTTTGTTAACCTAGCAAACAAAAGTATGAGTAATACCAGAGTAATGTTGGGGCTGTGTAGTTTTGCTGACAGGCGAGTGACAGTCGTTATCTTGGTTCAAATAGGGATAGCTAGATTCTTGCCTAATAGAAGAGGGGGATTGATGGAGCAATCAGGGCGTTCACGACCCATTCAGAATAGAAGCAAAGTGAACGGCAGCTATATGCCATTCACTTTTGCTGGGGGAAAGCGGAAGGCGTTAAGCGACAGTCACCGCACCTTTTGATAACCCCTCGCTAACACGAACACGCACTGACTGAGCATCAGGGTTGCATTCTTTGACTAATGTTGCGATATGTTTGGAAATGTTTTCAATCGATGGCTCGCCTTGCACCACTTCGACCAATTGATTCGGGATATGTACTTCAAAGTCACCTTGAGAGGCGCTGTAGCGCACGGTAGAACGCTCTTCACCAACAATGACATCGTTGCTATTGAAAAAGTGTTTACCATTTAGAGATGATGCCATCCAATTATGGCTCTTAATGCAAGCGTGACCATCGATTTGGATGTCCAGATCGGAACTGTGACCATGAATGATGCGCTGGCAATTGCCATCGTGCAGTTTTAGCCCGTGGTTGTATTGAAAACTGGCCGTTTTACTGCGCGTAAGCTCAATCTCGAAATCAAACTCAGGCATGGCTTGTGAAAATTTGGTCATGAGGTATTGCTTAATATCCGCAACATAGTCTTCAGCAACCATAGGAATCGCACAAAACATGACACTTGGACCTTGGGCATTAATCACACCGCTAGATACCGGGAATTCTCCTAAACTGATGCCATCTTGTGCGGTTAGATAACGGTTGTCACACACCAAGCGGTGGTCCACTTCTTCATCACAAATATATTTCAGTCTTGGTTTAATTTTACCAAAGTCGGAGATCATCCCTGTCTCGTTTTCTTCTCCGGTCACCATGACACTAAGAGAAATGCTGTCTCCTTTGATGTCGTTACCGTCATAAACCGAAAAATCGATAGCGGTTAGATCATCAATATACATCGCAGTTTTCACACGAATACCTCTTTTAAAAAATAGCCCGTAAGCTAAAACGCAAGGGATTGTGGATAAAGTTGCGCCGTTTTTCAAGTCAGTTCTTTGTATCGAGGTACATGCACGAACCAATACATAGTGGATCGCGAAGCGATAGCTTGGTGAGAATCCAGATGTTATCAAGTACCTGCGAGTAGGGGCGCTATACTAGGTTTCCTATAATTAACGGCTCTATTCAGTGTGATGGATTTAGCAAAAACTCAGCGTTACTAGCGTATTGGAACGTCAATGAACTCATAAAGTCACGAGTTTTGTTATAGAGTCCGCCGTTCGCTGGTATAGATTAAAATGTTCATCCATAGCCCTTATAAAAATAGGCTCATCGCGTGCTCTACTATGTTGTACGAGAAAGAACACTGGCTGGTCGCGCTCTTGCAATAGCTGCGGTGAGCATGCCAGCAATGAGTGCCTTGATGATATCGCCAGGAATAAAAATCACCACCATAGCGGCGCACTCAAGCAAGCTTTTTTTCAGAACCACAGCCATCCCAATGATACCAAAGAGGTATTGAATCAGAATGCCACCGATCATCGCAGCGAGCGTTGCGACGACCGCTAATGAACCCTTTGAGCATTTCTCTACCATCAAACCAATTAGATAAGCGCAGATCGGCCATGCGATTAAAAAGCCACTGGATGGCGAGAAAAACACGCCCAAGCCACCGTTCCCGCCAGAGAGCAATGGCAAGCCAATCGCCACAAGGAGCAAAAACAGTAATACGGCTTGCCCGCCCCGTTTTGCTCCCAAAATAGTACCGCACAGCATAATGCCTAAGTTTTGTGCCGTAATAGGGACGCCAAATCCCATTGCCAACTTAGGAATTAACCCAAGAGCGGCGATTAACGCGGCAAAAAGCGCCACATAAGCAATATTTTTTTCGTTGTTTTTACTCATGTATTTTTCCTAACGAGTTAAAAATGATTATTGATGTTTGTTGTCTATTTCGCCATCGGGGTCAGTGGTATGAATACCGCCACGAGCCCGCAGTGCATCAGCGACGTGATCGGTATCATCCAGTGCCATTACCGTGAACGGCAGTAAAATACGCCACCCGGCACGGCGATGCGTGCGAGCCCGCCAGGCCCAATTCAGTGACTGCCCTTTACTGATGAGCACTGGCGTCATACGGATCACCAGTGCGATGGCAATCTCAAGTGCTTGAGGATTAAGCCCCAACCGTTGGAAAGGACGTGTGATGCTGCTGACCACATCGACCATATCGGATAAGCGTGTCGTCATAGTGACGAGGTTTGCTAGTGCCACGGTCGATAACAAACGTAGAATAAGATTCGCCCCTTGATAATAATCTGCGGTCCAAATATGCCAGGCGCCGACTAGGGCAATGAAGGGCAACAATAACGACAGAGCTTTCCAGCCATGCTTAAAAAATGCCCAACCCGGAAGCGCGTATAAAGCGAGCACGACGAGAAAAAAAACTGCTTGGATAAACACATTGTCGATAAAAAACAGCGCAAGTGTTGTTAGGCACAACACCGTTAATTTAATGCTGGCAGGCCACGAATGAGCACGAGTGTTAACTGGCGAGGTTAGAGATATCATCACCATCTCCTATTTGATGCATCGCAGCCAAGTAATGTGGCAGTACATCTTGTGGGGAACCGATATCGGCCAATTGACCATTCTCTAGCCAAGCGATTTGATCATAGTGCTCTAGATCTTCTGGGGCGTGGCTAATATGAATTAAGCGGCCGGGAAAACGCTCGAGATAGCGTTGTAATTGCTTCTTGGTCGGAATATCTAAACCGGCAAAAGGTTCATCTAAAATGATGAGCTTAGGCTGCATTGCCACAATCGCCATTAAGCACAATAAATGCTTTTGTCCTTGCGACAGCGCGGTGGTATGAGTGTCTTTCCAATGGCTTTTACCAAATTGAGCTAATACGTCTAATGCCTGTTGCGTCGCATCCGATTTATTTTGCCCGATCTGACGTAGTCCAAAGACCATTTCTTCTAGTACGGTTGGAAAAATGATTTGATGATCTGGGTTTTGAAATAACAAGCCCACTTCTCTTATCGCCTGCTTACGTTGCGTCGCAGGATTGATATCAGCAAGTTGAACCGTACCGGAGTCAACTTGGATTAAGCCCGATAACACACGAGAAAGTGTGGACTTTCCCGACCCATTACGGCCGATGATGCCCAGTCTTCGCACCTGAGATTGAAAAGATAACCGGTTTAATACTCGTTTCCCTTGAATATCTAGACATACGTCTTGCAAGCTGATTACGCTCTCTTTGGCGGTGCTTTGAGTGTAAGGTTTTGATTTATTGTGAGTATTCATGCTGCCTAGGTCGTCATTATTAATTTTGGTTAAAATAAAATCAGATGTAAACCTATTTATTTTATTGTGATTTACATGCTAGCAAATTACCTCGATGGGGTAAATATTTTATTAAGGTAAGCCAATGAAATATAGACAACGGCAATATATTATATATTTATCAATTATTTATGTTAATGAGGTTGTGTGTTTAGTGGAGTTTCATTTTTTGCTAGATAGCGTAAATCAGGCGATTAAGCGAATTGCTCACGATGGAGAGGTTAGGGGAACCTAAAATTGAAGATAGAGAAAACACTCCAAGCTAAGCATGAATAAAGTGGAAAAATTAATGCTTATTATAAATTTAATTGCATAATGTATCTTGATTAAACATAGATAAATAAAAACTCAATATATAGAGTTACTTACTTTAAATAGCATGTGTTTTTAAATTTTTATGTAGTAATTACTCTAATAATAAATATAATAGTATGAAAATAACAATTCATGATAAAGCGTCAATTTTCTGGCTTAATAATATACTTTTAAAGTAAACATGAGTTTAATTAAGGCCTCATTATTATGCCACCTAAAGCGAAACCAGTACAACACAAGCATACTCGGGTTGAGGGTTTTTATCTCTCTGCTAAAATAGAATTCATTATTTTAGTTATCGCTATGCTATTGATATTATTATCTTTTAACATTTTTAATATTAGTTTGTTGAATATGTTTTCATCTATATTTAGTCACTGTAATCGTTTACTTTTAGATAAGTTACTCATCTTTTCTCTTTCTTTCTTTATACTGTTAGGTATCTATTTTTTTAGGCGGTTTAAAGATCTTTATCGATTCAGTCAAGAGATTGCTTGCCATGCTTATTTTGATGAAGTCACTCAATTACCTAATCGAGCACTGGTGTATGATTACATCAAGAAACGCATTCAACAGCATGATAAAAGTAAAAAATTGGTGATTGCATTTATTGATTTTGATCGTTTTAAGGTTATTAATGATACCTATGGTCATCATTTTGGTGATGAGCTTCTCCTGCAGGTAAGTTCTCGCTTAGCAAATGCTTTGCATGATGGAGAAATGATTGCTCGATTAGGTGGTGATGAATTCTTATTTGTATCGTCTTATCAAAAAGAGAGTGAAATCCCCGATTTAATTGAACGATTAAAAGAAACAAGAAATAACTCGTTTTATATTCAAAGCATAGAAATTAGATTGAAATACAGTATTGGTGTCGCGTTATACCCAAAAAATGGTGAGACTGTTGATACATTGATTCGCTCAGCGGATGTGGCGATGTATCATGCTAAACTGCAAGGGAAAATGTACTGTGTGGCAAGTCAGTCTGGGATAGAAGAATGTATTCCTGAGAATGTTAAGTCTATTTGATTATAATATGTTAATTATTTTCTTATAATAATGGTGATAAATGGTTGTTAGTTGTTTGATATGTGTATTTGGATTGTTCGTTATTTTTAATAAAAAATATAAATATAAAAAAGCCGATTCTATTGATAAAAATAATAGGGTCGGCTTTTTTAATCAGTTAGTATTGTTTTCGAATATGCTACTCAGCTCTTAAGAGGGATGATAGGTTGGATAATCAGAATAGCCAACCTCGGCCCCTCCATACATAGTCGCAGCATCAACCTCGTTAAGTGGCCAGTTATGAAGCAAGCGTTCAGGAAGGTCTGGGTTTGCAATAAAAGGACGGCCAAAGCCGAATAGATCGCCATAGTTGTTATCGAGCATCCATTGCGCTTTTTGCGGTGTGTATTTACCTGCATAGAGAATACGACCCGTGAACGAGCGCCGCGCTGCCTGATAAAATACCTCAGGTAGGTCCGGTGCATTATCCCAGTCAGCCTCCGCTAATGATAAATAGGCAATCCCGGCTTCATCCAAGCGTTTAATCGCTTCTAAGTATGTGGTTAATGGGTTGCTTTCGACTAACCCGAGGTAAACACGATCATCAGTAGTGCTTTCAAAAAGTGGCGCGAAACGTACTCCGACTTTGTCTTTACCAAAGACCTGAACTACAGCATCCACAATTTCGACAAGAAATTGTAAGCGATTATCTAAACTACCTCCGTACTGGTCAGTACGATGGTTAGTATGCTCAGAGATGAATTGGTTAACAAGATAGCCATTCGCGCAATGGAGTTCAACACCGTCAAATCCAGCTTCTTTGGCATTGCGTGCGCCTTGTGCATACATTTCTACCAGTTCTTGCACTTCTGCGGTTTCTAATGCTCTAGGCATACTGGGATCGGTAAGCTTGCCGGCACCCGGACCTGTTTCAACAAACACTTTTACGGCATTGGTTTTGATCGCCGATGGGGCGACAGGCGCGCCGTTACCAGGTTGTAGGCTGGTATGTGAGACACGACCAACATGCCAAAGTTGTGAAAAGATGATGCCACCTTTTTCATGAACGTGTTGAGTAACTTTTTTCCAACCTTCAATTTGTTCGGCGCTGTGAATTCCTGGCGTCCAAGCATAGCCTTGTCCACGAGGTTCAATTTGAGTGCCTTCTGTCACCATAAATCCAGCCCCAGTACGCTGTGAATAATAGTCGACCATGGTTTGGTTGGGAATATTTCCTGGTTGCGAACTCCGTGAGCGTGTTAGCGGTGGCATGAAAATACGATTTTTTAGGGTGTATTGCCCGAGAGTGATCGAATCAAATAAAGTTTTTTCCGTCATAAAACGCTCTTATTCATATAAAAAGTATGCATTGTGTTCACCAATTTATGGTGATGCATTTTCAAAGAATGCTTAGCATAAGGACTTTAGGTTACAATCTGAAACAAGATATTATTGTTTAGGTTACAAAAATGAATGGTATGCAACGCTTGGATGTTAAACAACTGCGCATTCTTAAAGCATTACTGATAGAAAAAAACTTGTCACGAGTGGCTAATCGCATGGGGTTAACTCAGCAAGCGATCAGTGAGCAATTACGCAAGTTGCGTGAGGTGTTTGCCGATCGTTTATTTGTGCGTCAGGGAAATAGTATGGTACCAACGCCACTGGCTTTGGAGCTTGGTGTGAAAATCCACACCATTTTAGCGGATATTGATTCTTTATATCAGATCAATGAATTCTCACCTGCAACGTACTCCGGTGTGATCACCATGAGTGCAACTGATTATGCGATTGAGGCGGTATTACCGAGTTTCTTGCGCATTGTGCGTGAGCAAGCGCCGTATTTAAAACTGATTGTTACCGATTTTGAATCGGATCAATTAAGCACCAAACTGACATCCGGTGAATTGGATCTGGCTTTAACGTTTCCACCGTTCGTTGCCAGCGATATTCCTTGGGCTCATCTGTTTGATGAGCAGCATATTTGTGTGGCGAGTGCTTGCTCACCATTACATGAGCAGGCACCTTTGTCGCTAGAGTTTGTGGCCTCACTGCCTCAGTTGGTGATTTCGCCATCCAAAGCCAACTTAAAAGGATCACACGACCGCTGGTTTGCAGAGCAAGGGTTAGCGCGAAATATTGTCATGTCGTTACCGAGTTTCAAAGGGGCGCCGGATGTGCTCTATACCACCGACATGATTGCGTTTTATCCTTCTCGTTTATTGCCCAATAGCAAAGTGATTCCTATTGCAATGGACATTCAGCCTCCGAAGTTTGAAGTTGTGGTTGCATGGCATCCTAGAACGCAAAACAGTCAAATACATCAGTGGTTGATTAATCAGTTTGTGATGAATTTGAGCTTAATAGCCCATTCTTAGCGGAAGATAAGTTGTAAGCAACTGTAAATGGCTGGGTGATGTTGAATGTTTTATATTTTAAATTTATTTAATATCAATATCTTATGGATATTCTTTAGGGTTTTGTACACTTGTGGAGATTTGTTTTTGTCTGTGTTGTTTATACAAGTATTAACATATAATTATAGGGAAAGGAATTATAAAAAGATGACTTTGGCTAGGTTACTGATATAAAACAATATTTATAAGGTCGTACTCTATGCCAGTCAAAACTAATAAATCGAATAAGATGAAACCTATTGTTATTGAAGAAATAAAAAAATCGGCCATAAAGGATTTATTGGCCATTACCATCATTTTCTTTGCTCTGTTAGTGGTGTTGGTGACTTTTTATATAGAGTCCAATCATCATTTGTTTCTTGGTATTAAATACAATGGGCTACTAGAAGTGAATGAACTTTTAGTTGTCGCGATGATTTTTATGTTGTGCGCCTTTATTTATATCTGGAGACGATTTCGTGATATGAAGGCGATACAAAAAGAAATTCTACAGAAAGCGTATTTTGATACGACGACAACATTACCTAATCGTGACTTTGTTTTAGAGCGTTTAGAAAAGCAAATGTTGCTGGCGCGAAAAAACGAACATTTTGCCAT
>JBQGON010000041.1:0-23320 GCA_052087065.1 Vibrio sp.
ATCCCCTCTCATTGGGGCTCCGAAGTCATTTTTTTCACCGATCAATCCCATGAGTCACCGGCTAAATGACAGCCATAAAAAAGCCCATGCATTTCTGCATGGGCTTATGGAGCTCTATTACACTGCTCGCTTAGACAAGCACTATTATTTATAACACTTTAGCGAGGAACTGCTGCAAACGAGGATGAGCCGGCGTGTCAAATACGGCTTGCGGACTGTCGTCAACCAACAAGGCTCCCTCTTCCATGAACAAGACTCGATCAGCAACTTCCCGAGCAAAGCCCATTTCGTGAGTTACCACGACCATACTCATCCCTTCCAGTGCCAGACCTTTAATCACATCAAGGACTTCTCCAACCATTTCAGGATCAAGTGCCGACGTCGGTTCATCAAACAGCATGAGGTCGGGTTCCATCGCTAACGCTCTGGCAATCGCTACACGCTGTTGCTGCCCCCCCCGATAAACGCGATGGATAACTCTCCATACGATCTTCTAATCCGACTCGCTTCATCAGAGTCTTCGCTTTAGACTCCGCCTTGTCTCGCGATAAATTTGAGACAATCATGGGCGCTAGCATCACGTTTTCTAGTGCGGTTTTATGGGGAAATAAATTAAAGCTTTGGAATACCATACCCACATTCTGACGTAGCTGATTAATATCAGTACTATCAGCATACATATCGATACCATCGACGATAATACGACCGGAACTGATCTCCTCAAGCTGATTCAATGTCCTTAAAAACGTCGACTTCCCAGAGCCTGAGGGGCCGATAATCGCAACCACTTCACCACGTTTTATATGAGCCGTGACATCTTTTAACGCATGGCAGCCGTTAGGGTAATATTTTTCAACCTGCTCAACGGTGACGATATCATCACGTTCTACTTCATCAATCACTGGCAGATAACCTCTTCTCTAAACGTTGAATACTCCAAGACAGGGTGCCTGTCACGACTAGATATAATGCCGCAACGGTGAACCACACTTCAAAAGAAGCAAAAGTCCCACTGACGACTTCACGCCCTGCTTTGGTTAAATCGGTAATTGAAATCACTGAGACCAATGATGAATCTTTAATTAAGTTAATAAATTGCCCCGCCAGCGGCGGCAGTGTTTTCTTCATTGCTTGCGGTAAAATGATATAGCGCATGGCTTTGGGATAACTCATGCCCAAAGAGCGTGCGGCTTCCATTTGACCTTTGGGAATCGCTTGAATACCAGAGCGAATAATCTCGGCAACATAGGCGCCAGTAAAGACAGATAATGCGACGACTCCAGCAGTAAAACGGTCAAAGTCCATCACGGTGCCAATAAAAAAGTACACAATAAAAATTTGCACCAGCAATGGTGTACCACGAATGATTTCGACATAGGTTAATGCAAAATCGCGTGCGACTTGGTTTTTAGCAATCCGCATCAATCCAAAAATCAATCCCAAGACAATGGCAAACGCTAGCGAGATAAACGATATCTCTATGGTCGTCCAAAGCCCTTTAATGATGGGGCCAAATTGCCACTGTTCTATCCCAACAATCGGATCACCCTGATACACCAAATCGCCATCACTGACTAACAATTTGTCATATTTTTTAATGATCTGCGGTTTATCTTGGTAATCAAGCTTGATCACTACCTGATGATTATTAACACTGACTGTCCCATCGCCTTGGGCTCGTACCTTTTCATCGGCGGTATTGATGATGTATGGCCACAATCGTTCCCAATGCCAGTTATAATTCATACTTTTAATGGACCAACTTGTCGCCCCTATTAGTATCAGCATCAGTAAGACATAGATCGCATGTCCTGGCCAAGGTGAGGATTTAAACTTCATCACTCGCTTCTCTTTTTTATTATGAATAAAGGGGCAATGACACCATTACCCCTCGGCTGTTACAGCGTTTACTGAACGTTTTTCAACCACTTTGTCGATTTAAACCATTTGTTATAAATACGATCATAGGTTCCATCCCCTTTGATTTGGCGTAAATAACCATTCAAAAAGTTCAAGAAATTCGGATCGTTTTGACGAACGGCCCAACCCAGAGGTTCATAAGTAAACGGTTTGCTTATATGTGTGACTTTGCCTTTATGTTGCGCTGCATAAATTGAATTGTAAGGGAAGTCGTAAATAAAGGCGTCAGCTTTACCATTTTGTACCTGCATCACACCGTCAACTTCGGTTTCGAAGAGGTCCAACTTGGCTTTTGGTAAATATCGCTTGGTCGCCTGAGCCCCGGTAGTGCCGAGTTTACTGGCGATGGTATATTGCGGATCGTTGAGATCTCGGTAACTCTTCACTTTCCCTTTCAATTTATTGGAAAGAATAATGGATTGACCAATTACGATGTAAGGCTGTGAAAAATTCACTTTCACATTACGCTGTGGCGTAATCGTCATGCCCGCCATAATAATGTCACATTTATTGGTCTGTAGTGCGGGTATAATGCCATCCCAAGCCGTATTAACGGGTTCATATTTAACGCCTATCGATCGTGCCATATGCTTGGCGACATCGATATCAAAGCCAACAAAACGTCCACCTTTCGATTTCATTTCAAACGGCATGTAACCGGCATCAAAACAGACTCGTAACTTGCCAGAATTCATCACTTGTTCAAGTGTCGATGTATCAGCTGCACTCGCTTGTCCGGCTGCCAATAGTGAGCACGTCATAGTGAATCCGGTAAACGTTGCTTTCATCCAAGTATTCATAGTATCCCTTCTATATTGTTCCCAATTATCGCACCGTTATTCCTATAACGATGAGCATAGCGAGTTAATTCAGTAGGTGAATAAAACGCCTAGCCTTTGATAATGCGCGATCTCCTCCCTATTTTTCAACTTTTTATTTACTTATATTGTTACTAATCCACATCGTACGTCTTATAAATTAAGATGTCCAGACGTCTATACGTTTTATTTGGCTGCTGACATTAAAAACCCAGCCGGAGCTAGGTAGTATGCGTTTAACGGTCATATCGCACTATTTAATCGACGTCAGCGGTGGACGGGAAGAAGCCCAACAATAGAGCCACTCTAATGCTATCGTTGCGGCAGCAAGCGAGGTAATATCACTGGTGTCATATGGCGGAGATACTTCAGTAATGTCTAAACCAATCATGTTGATATGGCGTAGTTCTCGGATCACTTTTAGGACTTTATCAGACGTTAAACCACCAATCGCGGGAGCCCCCGTCCCCGGAGCATACGCCGGATCCAAACAGCCAATATCAAACGTCACGTACGTCGGCCTATCACCCACAACGGCTAGAATCTGGGCGGCAATATCTTCGGCAGAAAGCTCATTCGCTTCCATCGCATTAATCACATTAAACGGATGCGTATCGGCTTTAAACGCAGTACGAATCCCAACTTGTATGGTATGCTTGGCGGAAATAAGGCCTTCTTTCGGCGCATGATGAAAAATGGTGCGGTGATCATAGGTACTGCCGACAATACGATTGTTGGTATGGGCGCCAAAATGTATCAGTGCCATCTCACCAAAATGCTTCGCACAGGCCCGTAAAATCGGCAGCGTCATGTAGTGATCACCGCCTAATGCTACGACCAATTTATTCGCTTTGACTAAATCACTGACCGAATCTTCTAAACGATAGGTAAAATCTTCTGCGTCACCGTAGTCAAATACCACATCGCCAATATCAATGAGTGCCGCACGTTCCTCTAGACTAAATTCCCAAGGAAATTTTTTCTCTTCCCAGACTAAATTAAGTGACGCCTTACGAATAGCTTCTGGTCCCAAACGAGCTCCTGGCCGACCACAGGTCGCGAGATCGGAGGGCACCCCCAAAATGACCACGTTTTCTGGGTCCTCAATCGGATTAATCCGATGTGGTGATCGCAAAAACGTCATGCCATTCGAGTAAAGCGAATAGTCATTTTTGCTGAACAAATCATTCATAACGAATCCTTCTCTAAACAGTTCGCTGTTCAAGTGACTGGTGGGTATTTCTGATGAGTATAGATGGCAATTGAATACGGTTAACTCGACTGCTCTTTTCATTGTTCGTTTACGCACAGTACGTGAGAAAATCAATAGAATTTGTGATACGAAGCACAGCAAATGAACGACATATTGGCCGTTTAAACAAAAACAGCAACGCCATGAGAAGGACGTTGCTGTGTATTTATAAGGTTCGCATTGTCTGAGCCCTACATGCGACGTGTCATTCTAATCACGGATGAGAGAGGGCTTTGCATGTTTATCACTACAATTTATTGTCGCTTTCCTCACCATTAATCCAAGCATCGAACTTTTTGTTGCCATACAAGGACTCAAAATCGCTTTCTTCAATGATGGCATCACGCAGCGATGGACTGGTAATCACCGCGCGCTGCAGATCTTCAACCGCTTGATCTTCAGCGCCGAGACGCGCATAGGCACACGCTCGCTGATACAATGCCGGTCCATTGTTTTCATCAAGTTCTAACACTCGGTTACATAAACTCAATGCCCAGTGGTATTCATCAATTTCCATCACAGCATCGGCTTTATACGTCAACGCTTCTAAATCGCCAGGACGGATTTTTAAAATTTCATCGTACACCTCAACACGCTGATCCGGCGTTTGTACGCTTTGCGCTCGCAGCCATAAATTATGAATTTCATTGATAATTTCTATTTCACGGTTGTTCTCAGTAATGATGCGTGTTTTACGTTTCAGATCGCGCTCCAAGGCTAAAAATTTCTTTTCATACTCCAGAGCAATTTTATTCAATCGCTTATCCGCCATCTCACGAGTATTGACTTTCACTTCTCTTAACGAGTGCCAACCAATCAGCGCAATTAATGATGCCACCCCCGCAATGATGTAAAAGAAATACGTCACCGTGACATTAGCGTAGTTCATCGACTTATCGGCGACGTCCAACTCGCGATCCGTGATTTGTACCGTCAAGCGCCGCTCTAGATCCTGTTGATCTTGCCGTAAAGATTTCAACTCATCTAGCACATAACGCTCCATTAAGGGCTGTTCAAGCATTGGTACCTCAGACTGACGAGATGTTGCTTCTTTATGCGCGGTTGAATGCGTCGAAGTATTTGATGTCTCGGCTTCCGCCAACACTGAGCTGAGACTCATCACTGTACACAATAGAAATAAAAATACACGTTTTACCACAACGTTACTCCTCGTCATTGACGATGGGTTTGGGAATGTCAGCCTAACAGCTGGATGATACAAGCCAGAACTTTACTAGCGTAGGTCATAGTTTACCGTAACTTAGAGATATTTTTTTACCATTTTATTCAATCACAAAACAAAAATTTAACTTAATTATTGTGATATGGAACAAGATTCACTAGTTGAATAATTCCAAAAAAATGATTAGAGTTCTAATATATATATCGTCATGTTAAGGAAAACAACGATGAACACACCCAGTTTTTATCAACAAAAACGCCAAAAAATGGATTTAAACCCACTTATACCCGTCAAAAATTTTATATTAACCCTCTTAGTGCACCAAACAAATATTTAGATGACTAATTATTTGCGTGCCTGCGTAAGCAATATCCCACTCATGCCACTCAATGGCGGGGATATTAAAACGCACAATTCCCTTCAAACAGGAGTTCAATTATGAACCGCTATGTCTCTACCCGTCTGTTCACTCTACTCATGACGATGCTTTACTCCACTCTCAGTGGCGCCGCAACAATGCCAGGAAAAGGAGTGACCGTTCAGCCCGTACAATCCCCCATTCCCGAAGAAACCTTTCAAACACTCATCGTATCTAAAGCTTTAGAACAGCTAGGCTACACCGTAAAACCGATTCAGCAGGTCGATTATAATGTTGCTTATACGTCTATCGCGAATGGAGATGCGACCTTTATGGCTGTTAATTGGGATCCTGTACACACCGATAAATATGAAACAGCCGGTGGAGATAAGGCGTTCTATCGCAAGGGGCATCTAATTAAAGGCGCCGCCCAAGGTTATCTGATTGACAAAAAAACCGCGCAAAAATACAACATCACCAATATCGAACAATTGAAAGATCCACGTATCGCTAAACTGTTCGATGCAAATGGTGATGGCAAAGCCGATTTGGCCGGTTGTAACCCAGGTTGGGGCTGCGAATCTGTTATTGAACACCAAATGAAAGCTTATGGACTTAATAACACTGTCACAGTAAACCAAGGCCAGTATTCAGCGATCATCGCCAATACTATTACGCGCTTTAAAGAGGGAAAATCGGTGCTATATTACACTTGGACGCCTTATTGGGTGAGTGGCATTATGGTTCCCGGTAAGGATGTCGTATGGTTAGAAGTGCCTTTTTCTTCATTGCCAGGAGCACGCAGCAACGTTGATACGGCATTATCGAATGGCAAAAACTATGGATTCCAAACCAACAGTTTGCGTATTGTCGCCAACAAAAAATTTGCTCACGATAACCCAGCCGCCGCCAAGTTATTTGCCATTATGAATATTGATATTAACGATGTCAGCGCAGAGAACTCTATGATTGCCAAAGGGGATAGCTCAGACACCGATCTACAAGCTCATGCCAATGGTTGGATTAAATCTCATCAAAAAACATTCAATCAATGGCTTAAGATTGCTCGTCAGCAAGCGAAGTAATGCAATACGCTCGTTGATTTTTATTCTCATTTAAAAGGCAGCTTAGCTGCCTTTTGTTATGCTTAACACTGACCATTTTCCCCGCTGTGTCGACAATTATTATTCCCCTCCCTAGTCGGCTTTTGCTTGTCATTTTTGCGTTATTCATATTGAACCCAACAAACTAAATAACACACAAAACATTTTACCTCGAAATATTTTTACCCTATAGATTAAAGTTTATTCGCATTAAAAAACAAATATTTACATAATGTAAGCAAGAAAATGTGATCATTATCACCTTGCAAACTCCCCAATAAATGTTTAGTGTACTATATAAATCAGGTAGTAAATGCACTGCACAGTAACGACAACAAAGGAAATTATCATGTCGACTATGTTAGAAGTGAAAAACCTCTACAAGGTGTTTGGTGACTCCCCAGAGGAAGCATTTCCCTTACTGGAAAAAGGATTAGATAAAGATCAAATCTTTGAGCAAACCGGCCTAACCGTCGGCGTAAAGGATGTGTCTCTCACCATCAACGAAGGTGAGATTTTCGTTATTATGGGATTGTCCGGTTCCGGTAAATCCACATTGGTTCGCCTTCTCAACCGTCTTATCGAGCCCACAAAAGGCGAGGTGTTATTACACGATAAAGATATTGCCAAAATGTCGGATGAAGAGCTTCGCGAAGTTCGTCGTAAGAAAATCTCCATGGTCTTCCAAAACTTCGCGCTCATGCCCCACATGACCGTTATTGAAAATACCGCCTTCGGTCTCGAACTCGATGGCATTCCCGAACACACTCGCTTACCGATTGCTCGCCGAGCTTTAGCACGCGTTGGCCTAGAAGCCAACAGCGACTCTTTTCCTGATGAGCTTTCTGGTGGCATGAAGCAACGTGTCGGTTTGGCTCGCGCCTTGACCAATGATCCAGATATTCTACTAATGGACGAGGCCTTCTCGGCACTTGACCCATTGATCCGAACTGAAATGCAAGACGAACTGATTCGTCTACAAAACGATGACCAACGCACTATCGTATTCATCTCTCACGATTTAGACGAAGCCATGCGTATCGGCGACCGTATCGCAATTATGCAAGATGGCGTAGTTGTTCAAGTGGGCACTCCAGACGAAATTCTGCACAACCCCGCCAATGATTATGTGGAATCTTTCTTCCGCGGCGTCAATGTCGCCTCGGTGTATAGCGCCAAAGATATTGCCCGTAAACGTCCAAGTGCGGTATTTAAAAAACACGATAACGAGGGACCAGCCGCTGCCATGCAGTTATTACTCGATAGTGACCGAGACTACGGCATCGTTGTTGACCGTGCGAACCATTATTCTGGCATCGTCTCGCTAGAGTCTTTGAAAGAAGCCAAACATAATAACAGCACCCTCACGAACGCCTTATTGCCAGATACCATTTTCATTGACCCAGATGTGTCGGTTTCTGATCTAATTAGTCAAGTTGCGTCAGTGCCTTACGCGGTTCCAGTTGTGGACACAACGGGTAAATATTATGGCGTAATTACAAAATCTCGTTTATTGCAAACTTTAGATAGGGAATAATCATGACTGCTGAAACCACACAAAGTGCCGCTAGCTCAGCGGATCCATGGAGCACGACCGCAGCACAAGCTGCAACTAATTCCGATCCTTGGGGAAGCGCTAATGCAGCCACATCGGCAGCTCAGCCAACCGCTGATTGGTTGAATGCCACCCCTGTCGATGACCCATTTAGTTTTTTACATCCTTTTAAGGACGCGATTATTCCTTTCGACCATTGGGTCGAAACCGCATTAAATTGGTTAGTTACCAACGGTCGACCTGTTTTCCAGGCCATTCGTGTTCCTATTGATTTTATTTTAACGTCTTTTCAAACCGCACTAGTGACGACTCCAGCGCCGGTGATGATTCTCATTTTATGTCTGCTAGCTTGGCAGTTTGCCGGACGTCGCCTCGGTATTGCGTCTCTTGTCTCGCTTGTTGTGATTGGCTTAATTGGCGCTTGGGGAGAGGCGATGGTCACCCTGTCTCTGGTGATGACGTCGGTGTTCTTCTGCTTACTCATTGGACTGCCCATGGGAATCTGGCTGGCGCGCAGTGATAAAGCCGCGAAGGTGGTCAGGCCAATACTCGATGCGATGCAAACCACTCCAGCGTTTGTGTATTTAGTACCTATCGTAATGTTGTTCGGTATTGGTAATGTACCTGGTGTTGTCGTGACAATTATCTTCGCCTTACCACCGATTGTTCGTTTGACTATTTTAGGTATTCAACACGTCCCAGAAGACTTGATTGAAGCCGGCCACGCCTTTGGTGCTAGCCCAAAACAAATGCTGTATCGAATTCAGCTGCCATTGGCAATGCCAACCATTATGGCGGGCGTGAACCAAACCCTTATGTTGTCACTATCTATGGTCGTTATTGCATCAATGATTGCCGTGGGCGGTCTTGGTCAAATGGTATTACGTGGTATCGGTCGACTTGACATGGGACTCGCTTCTGTCGGTGGTTTAGGAATCGTTATTCTCGCCATTTTATTAGACCGTATTACGCAAAGTGTCGGTGAAAATAACCGTGACACTAAGACTCGCTGGTATGAGTCTGGCCCAGTATCCATTTTCTTTCGCAAGAAAAAAACTGCGACTGAAACCAAAGCAAACACTCAAGAAACATTAGGAGAGTCAAAATGAGAAATTCATGGAAGATGATGCTCACAGCCGGTATTGCAATGACATCAACATTGTCCGCAACCACTTTTGCTGCAGAATTACCGGGAAAAGGCATCAAGGTTCAACCTGTTCAGTCAACCATTGCAGAAGAAACTTTTCAGACGCTGATCGTTAATAAAGCGATGAAAGAGTTGGGTTACGATGTACAGAAAACCAAACAAGTCGACTATAACGTCGCTTATACCTCCATTGCAGAAGGCGATGCGACTTACATGGCGGTAAGTTGGGAACCATTACACGATAATAAATACGAAAAAGCTGGCGGCGATAAGAAGTTTTATCGTGAAGGCACTTACGTAAAAGGTGCAGCGCAAGGTTATCTAATTGATAAGAAAACTGCTGACAAATACCACATCACTAACATTAAACAACTGCAAGATCCAAAAATTGCGAAATTGTTTGATGCTAATGGTGATGGCAAAGCTGACTTATCCGGTTGTAACCCTGGCTGGGGCTGTGAGACCGCGATTGAGCATCACCTAGATGCGTATAAACTGCGTAAAACGGTCGAACACAACCAAGGTCAATACTCAACCATTATGGCTGATACTATTGCGCGCTATAAAAAAGGCGACTCAATCTTGTACTTCACTTGGACGCCTTACTGGGTAAGTGGTGTGCTTGTCCCAGGTAAAGATGTGGTATGGCTACAAGTGCCTTTTTCTGCCGTTCCTGGTAAGCCAAATTTATCGACCAAATTACCAAATGGTAAGAACTATGGCTTCCCAATGAACGTAGAAAAAATTGTTGCGAATAAAAAGTTTGCTGAAGAAAACCCAGCAGCAGCTGAGCTTTTCAAAGAAATGAAGCTTAGCATCAATGACATTAACGCAGAAAACATGATGATGCGTAATGGCCATGGTTCGCAGCGTGATATCGAAGCTCATGCGAATGGTTGGATTAAAGCTCACCAAAAAATGTTTGATGGATGGATTAAGGCAGCGAAACAAGCGGCCGTCAAATAAGCCAGATTAGGGGCTGGTTTCAGCCCCTATTGACTAGGAGACGAGTTTGGACAATCACGAACAAGTATTGCTTTCTATTCGGCAAATTATTCGAGCTATCGACCTACGTTCTAAGAAGCTTAATAAAGAGTTTGGGCTGACTAGTCCACAACTTCTTCTTATGCGGACCATACAGCATTCACCTAATCTTACGATTCGTCAGCTATCGAAAGATACTAATATGAGTCAAGCGACGGCAACCAGCATACTCGATCGTTTAGAAAAACGTGAGTTAGTGGAACGCCAACGAGATACGGTGGATAAACGTAAGGTACATGTCTTGATTACTACCAAAGGCAATACGATATTAAAACAAGCGCCTAAACTACTGAATGAAGATTTTGTAAATAAATTTAAGAGTTTAGAACCTTGGGAGCAAACGTTGATTATGTCCTCTCTACAACGAGTCTCAGAGATGATGAATCGCTCATCCGTTAACGATGACAACCCAAGCTTCAGTATTGACCCAGATAGTTCACACCACTCATAAAACCAACGAGGTAAAGACACAAGGAGACTGGTGTCTTTACCTCGATTTTCATGGTTATTTTTATGACTTTGAGTAGCATTATTCCTCCCACCTTTATACACTCTAACTCAGCGGCATGATGTGGTTAATGTTCAGTTTAAATCTTATCGATTCCCATCCTAAGAAATGAACGCTCTATCGCCCGAATATCCTCTCTTATCGCTCAGGATGGACACTCATCTCAAATGGGTATAATCATACCGAATCTTTCTGATTAAAATGTATATTTCACCACCTTACTGGAGTGATAAGCGTGAATGAACACCAAGATATGTCGCAACTAATCGCCCCTTTATCGACAGCAGACGAGCACTCACAGTTAGCACTTTGGAACAATATGGTCGATCAGGGTCTAGATGATAAATCCATTGCCCTCGTGTTAGAGGCTTTTCCAGTCGAACAGCGTGTTCGCCTATGGCGTAACCTGTCATTAGAATCTCACGTCAATGTATTAACTGAAATGCGTGCTGAAGCACGGATGTCAATATTAAATGCACTGTCTGACGCTGAATTAAAACTGACTTTAAAACGACTCGATAACCTCGCTTTATTAGAGTGGGCAGACTCACTGCCCGATGACATTGTCAATGAAGCAATGCGCTTATTGAGCCGAGAAGAGTTGGAACTTTATGACCGCGCGAGTGAATATAATGATCTGCATATCGGTCACTGGGTAGAGCAAAAGCTGTATACCCTCCCATTTAGTATCAGTGCTAAACGCGCCAAAGTGTTACTAGAGACGGACCAACAAGAAACGCCTAAGTATGTTTACTTAATTAATCGAGCCAAACAATTTAAAGGCTTGGTACTCTACAGCGATATTATTCGTTCACCCGATAATACGTTGTTGAAAAGCTTGGGAAAGGTCCAAGTAACAACATTGGATGCACATCAAAGCTTAGCGGATGCGGTCGATGCCATCGAACACTCGGATCATCCAGTCGTTCCAGTGTTGGGCAACAATAATAAGTTGATTGGACATGTCGACTGGCGATTTGCCTTAAGTACTCAGCGTGAGCAATACGAAGCACGTTTGATGGCTGGTACGGGTTTGAACGAAAATGACGATCTTTTTGCGCCAATACTCAAAGGGACGAAAAAACGTGGGTTGTGGTTAGGTATTAACTTACTCACCGCAATTCTTGCGTCGATCACCATTGGCTTGTTCGAAAATGTGATCACTCAAGTTGTCGCGTTAGCGGTATTAATGCCGATTGTTGCCTCAATGGGAGGCATTGCGGGCAGTCAGACGCTG
The DNA here is from genome assembly GCA_052087065.1 of Vibrio sp. GTDB lineage: Bacteria > Pseudomonadota > Gammaproteobacteria > Enterobacterales > Vibrionaceae > Vibrio. The sequence goes on from JBQGON010000041.1 coordinate 12,126, forward strand.
ACACTGATGATCCGCGGAATGGCCTTGAATCAAGTGACCCCAGGTAACCGTTGGGCACTATTGCGCAATGAGATTGGCATAGGGTTGATTAACGGCATAATTTGGTCTGCGATTATTGGTAGCTTAGCGGGGTTGTGGTTTAGCTCTGTATTGATCGGTTGTACTATTGCCTTAGCGATTTTAGTGAATATGGCCACGGCCGCTTTCTTTGGGGTTACCATCCCTATTTTATTGAATAAATTAAAATTGGATCCCGCTTTAGCCGGTTCGGTGGTGTTGACCACCATGACAGACGTTATCGGTTTTTTCGCCTTTCTTGGTACGGCTAGCTTAGTGATGTTATAACCACATTCGAAGAATCCAGTAAAATAAAAAAGCACAGACGCCGTCTGTGCTTTTTACTTATCTAAAGATGGTGCGGATAACTGAGTGTGCGTTTATCTACGCCGCTTTTGACGACGAGGTATAAACGGGACGACTGACCTCGCCTACATCCTCAATCAAAGCTTGATGCAACGCCTGCACCGCGCGACCATAATCTGCCGCTTTAACAATAAACTGGACATTCACCGTCCGTAATGTTGAATGCGCGGAAATAAGCTCAATATCCTGGTTTGCCAGTGCCTGAATGCCACTCGCCAATAACGGGCTGGTTTCTAAACACGCCCCGATGGCAGAAATAATAGCGACGGGAAATACAGAAACCTTGGCGTGCGGATAGACTGATTGAGCTGATGCAATCACATGTTCAATCGCTTGCTCTGACCCACTTAGAAAATACGTGAGCGAGTTCGCATTCATTTCTTTACTGATCAAGTGCACATCGTATTCAGCAATATCGGCACCAATCTGCGCCGCCACGTCTTCAAAACGCCCGACCAAGGTTTGGTCAAAGAAATGTAACGCATAAGCGTTCTCTTGACCGGCGATGATTTCTACACGCGGCAGTTGTGCATCAAATTGATCGGTAATACTGGTTCCGGGATGGTCAGGGTCAAAGGTATTTTTCACCACCAGTTCAATCCCTTGTTCACGTAAACCCGCCGCTGCATTCGGGTGAATCGCTTCCATCCCCAAGCATGCTAACTGGTCCGCAACGTCATAGTTGGTTTTCCCCATCACCCGTACTCGCTCCATTCCTACCAATTTTGGATCGGCACTGCTGAGATGAAACTCTTTATGAATAATCGCTTTTTGGGCATGCAATAACGACGCAATACGGCTAAATGTCATTTCGCTATACCCTCGATCGTAAGTATCCATTAAGCCTTCTTCACATTGGGTATAACCTGTCACAATTGGCAACGTGTTCGACAGATCAATGTCTTGAAACGCATGTTTAATCTTGTCATCTAACGGCAACGCACAGTCTTGGTTCCAGCCAGATAAATCCACTAACACCGCATTAATATCAAGCGATTGCAGTTTTAATACCGTATTGAACGCACTGTGAACCTCCCCCAACGCCGCGATAAATTCTCGGATTTGCGGTAGATATTGCTCCAGTGAAAATTGACCATACTGACAGGTAGTCAATATATGCTGGATACATTGTTTCGCATCATCTAAACGGTCATCAATAAACTGATCCGCCTGTTGACGTAGCATAGGATCAGCAAATATATTGTCGTTGATGAGTAATAGTCGGTTTCGCAAGTCTTCAAGCGCACTTTCCCACGCCTCATCTTGCTGCTCTACCAACCGGAAAATACCGGGGTGAGCGGTTTTTTTACATTCTAGCAGCGCATCCGTAATACCGGCAAAAGCGGATACGACAAAAATACGCTGATATACATTCTTCGGCTTTAATAAAATATTATCCAAAACGGCATCAAAGGCCGCCATTGATGTACCACCGATTTTTTCTACGGTGTGTGACATGAGTATTCTCCTCTAATGGTTTAATGAGTGTGGCATCATTTGGTTATGCCACCTCAATCAACCAGAGGGTAAACGCCATCTTCATCGTGAGTTTCTGCGCCTGTAAGTGGTGGGTTAAAGACACAAGCCATGACCATATCCGCTTTCTTATTGGCGCGTAGATAATGTTCATCGTGCTTATCGAGCACATATAACGTGCCCGGCTTTATTGGATAGGTTTCCCCATTCACGACTTCAATGCTGCCCTCACCTGAAATGCAATACACCGACTCTAGGTGATTTTTATAATGAATATGCGTATCAGTTCCCTTGTAAATGGTCGTAATATGAAATGAAAATCCCATATTATCGTCTTTTAATAGCATGCGCGTACTTTCCCATGTTTCAGCGACAACACGGCGCTCACTACTCTCACATTCTTGTAATGTTCTAACAATCATCATTATCTCCCTATTCTATTATGATGCTTTTTTAATCAGCTTAGGTGCAACATTGGCAACCGCACAAGTAAACATACTCAGACCTTGGGCCAGCTCGGCTTCACTGATAGTAAGCGGGCAGAAGAATTTAATGACTTCGTCTTCTGGGCCTGCAGTTTCAATCACTAAACCTTGCTTAAAACACTCTTGCGTAATCTGCTCAGCCACATCGCCGTTTTCACATTCAATGCCTTGCATCAAGCCGCGTCCTTTATGCGCAACAAACAAACCATGGTTGTGTTTAAGATGATGCACGATTGTTTTATTGACCTGCTCACTGCGCGCTTGAATATGGTCGCTCAGCTCGTCATTGTGCCAATACGTCTCTAAAGCCTTGGCCCCTGTAACGAACGCGTGGTTGTTGCCACGAAACGTACCGTTATGCTCACCGGGTTCCCAAACATCGAACTGAGGTTTGTATAAAACAATCGCAAGCGGCAATCCATAACCACCGATCGATTTTGATAAAGTGACGATATCAGGTTTGATGCCAGCGGGCTCAAAACTAAAGAAGGTTCCCGTTCGTCCACAGCCAGCTTGAATATCATCAACAATCAATAAGATCTCATGAGTGTTACACAGCTTTTCCAAACGCTGTAACCACTCGTTTGATGCGACATTGAGCCCACCTTCGCCTTGCACAGTTTCTAAAATGACCGCAGCTGGTTTATCTAACCCTGATGATGCATCGTCAAGCATGGCAGCAAATAACGCTAAACCATCCACATCGGCATAACCATCATAAGGTAGGCGAGTGACTCCGTTTAAATCCATCCCCGCCCCACCGCGATGATGCGAATTCCCCGTCACCGAGAGAGCGCCGTAAGTACAGCCGTGGAACCCATTCGTAAACGAGACAATACTATGACGGCCAGTTACCTTACGGGCTAATTTCATTGACGCCTCAACGGCGTTGGTTCCGGTTGGCCCAGTAAACTGGATTTTATAATCTAATTGGCGAGGCGATAAAATATAACGCTGCATTGCACTGAGAAAGTCGGCTTTGGCTTCGGAATGAAGATCCAAACCATGTGTCAGACCGTCTTTGTCAATGTAATCGAGTAAAGCTTGCTTTAATATTGCGTTGTTGTGTCCGTAGTTAAGCGCACCGGCACCACTTAAAAAGTCGATATATCCTTTTTCATTTTGGGTATACAACCAACAACCTTTGGCTTGAGTAAAGGTCACCGGGAAGTGCGCCGCATATGAAACGACATTGGATTCTTTTTGCTTAAAAATATCCATAACGAAAGATTATTCCTTATCTGTTAATGATGATTTCAGGGGGATTCGATACAAGTACTCCGTATCGTGTTCTTCTTGGAAGTGACGCGCCTCATCCAAAAACGTGGTCACTTCTCCGTATTCGCCCATCTCACGATCGAGCTTTTGAAACAAACGCCACGAACCTTGGTTGTCACTGGTTATGGTGGTTTCTACATGTTCAACATCTTTTACACCTTCACGCAGCAACAAAGTGGTTAACATTCGATAAGCCAAGCCTTGACCACGCGCATCAGGGTGTACGGCAACCTGCCATACAAATAACGTATTCGGCTCACTCGGCTTGCGATACGCAGAAATGAAACCGACACACTGCTCATGCATTTCAGCGACAATGCAGGTATTCGCAAAGTGCGACGCTTGAAGAAAATTACAATAAGCAGAATTCTCATCTAAAGGCTTACACAGAGAAATAAGAGCATGCAAAGTCGCACCATCTTCTATAGTGGGGGCTCGTAATACCCAATTATTTTGCGCGCTATCCATCCAATTCGGACATGCAGTCCATGCTGTTTGTATGACCATTATCGCCTCCCGCGACACCTTTAAATTTTGAACTCTAAACAAATTGTCTTTATAAGTTACCAAAAAGATTCAAAATTGCAACATGACATTGATCGCAAAAAATGAGATACAAATATAAGATATTGATAAATATAGTTATATGTATATAGCACACCACAAATACATTAGATTACAAATGTTTTGAATCATAAACATTAACTTTCACTATGATCACTACCTCAAAATCATAGATAACTTTATTATCACTAGCATTTTTCCATTAATTCGCATTGCGCATTTTCATTTTGCAAAGAAATAACGTCAAGTCAGGCAATATATTGCCAAAACCCCTATTAAATGCGTGATTTCATGCCCAAATGACGTGTAAAAGTTGGCACACATAATGCATTAGTTAGGTTGACCTTTATTAAGCCGAAGGTCACCTAGCCAACTGACGTTGTTAGTGAATACAATTTGTTCACATATTTATAAGCCAATCGTACCTTACGGTTGGCTCTTTTTTTATGTTAAAAAATAAGAAGGAAGGGGAAAAAAGAGGCAGAAAGGGCTGAGTAAGAGCGCATCATGTGAGTATTCCCCACATGAAACGTCTATAAAAATTATTCGTTTAGGGCTAATTCAATTACAAAAGTGTTTTGATGATTGGCACGTGGCAATAAACATACCTTGCCACGGTGTAAGCGTGCAATGTCTCGCGTAATCGACATTCCTAGCCCAGCACCATCCCCACGTTCTGTATTGGCTCGATAAAAGTTATCGAATAGTTTATTACGCGCATCTTGTGTGAGATCGTGCCCCGTATCACTGACAGAAATGACGATATGTTCATCGGTACGTTGGATGGCCACAGTAATCTGTGACCCCTCTCCTGAATAACGAATGGCATTATCAATCAAATTAGTAAACAAAATCCGTAATAATGCGCTGTCTCCTTGAACAATCTGAGAAGCCCCATCTAGCGACAGCTCTTGATGCTGCTTGAGTGCCATCGGGGCAATATCGGCGAGTACCGCTTGCAGCAACAGATACACATCAACCGGCTCAAACACAATGCCTTTGACACTTTCTACCCGAGCCAACATGAGTAACTGCTGTATTAAGCGGTCAGTACGATCAATGCCAGACAAAATATTGCTTAACGCGTTTTTAAGATGGGTTTTATCTTGGCTGGCGAGTGCATTCTCAGCGTTAAGACGCAAGATCGTCAACGGTGTTTTCAGTTCATGCGCCGCCATGCGCGTGAAACGCTTTTCTCTTGCCCATGCACTTTCTAATTCCACTAATAAATGGTTAAGCGCTTCCACCAGCGGCGTTAATTCTTGCGTCGCTTGTGGCACCTCAATCTGATCAAGCTTATCAATGCTGCGCTCGCGAATCGAGGCACGTAAATCGGTTAACGGAGAGAGTAATTTATTGATGAGAATGACCATCAAAATAGCCAGACACGGAATCAAAATTAACTGCGGTAACGCGGTGGAAAACGCCAGATCATTCATCATTTCATGACGTATTGCTTGTTTCTCGGCCGTTAATACATAATCTTCACTGTTCACCAAAGGCAGTTGGAAGAAACGCCATGTCGCCCCATGAGACTTGAGATAGCCAAACCCTTGAAAGTCAGCACGCTGACTTAGTGGCCCAATCTCGGGAAGCGAGCTCCATAGTAATCGCCCACCTCGATAGTATTGAATGACGATTTTTCGCTCATAAGGATGACCGTACTTGGTAGGGTCTTCTCCTCCGTTAGCTTTCGAATAGCGATCCAGTTGCCCCATCCAGTTTGTCAATTGCTTCTTCGAGGCGGGAGTATCAAGATGAGCAATCACTGGCGGCAAACTCAATAATGCCATTTTGGCTTCCTGACCCAAGCGCGCATCATAGACCTCACGGATCTCATGCCGAGATCCAAGGTAACTGAAAACGAGCGAGATTAATATCAAGCAGCTCGCGAGCAAAACCACTGACCAAGTCAGCCGCTTTTTGATTGAAAAGCCATTGGGAGATTTATTTTTCAATGATATATCCTACGCCACGAATATTTTTGATAAATTGCTGTGGCATTTTCTTACGCAAATTATGAATATGGACTTCAATGGTCTTCTCGTTGACCGTATCATCCCACCCATGTAATGACTGCGATAGCTGCTCTTTACTCAAAACCCGTCCTGCAGACGTCATTAACGTTGCTAATAACTTAAACTCATTATTGGTCAGCTTGAGTCGATTTTGCTGATACGTGGCGGTCTGCTCTGATAGCGATAACACCAAATCCCCGATCGCCAAATTCGTTTCACAATAGCCAGACTGACGACGGATAATCACACGTAAACGCGCCAACAGTTCTTCTAACGCGAACGGCTTGACCAAATAATCGTCCGCCCCGCCATCTAGGCCTTTGACACGATCTTCAATATCATCGCGAGCAGTTAGAATTAAGATCGGCAACGTATGCCCAGCGCGGCGCACGCGGCGCAGCACTTCCAGCCCATCAATATCGGGTAAGGTTAAATCCAGCACAATCGAGACAAACTGCTCTGTCTTTAATACCATCTCGACATCGCTGCCCTTTTCAACCCAATCTGTGGTGTAGCCTGAACGGTTTAACGCTTCAACCATGGATTGCCCGAGTAAACCATCATCTTCTACGAGTAATAAACGCATCACTGCTCCAACTGTTTCAATCTTTCCGTAATTTCTTTTTGTCGCTCTTTATCGGCCAACGGTCTATCCGCTCTCGCTGGTGCTTGTTGTGCCCGTTTAAAATACGCGATGGCTTGTTGCTCTTTACCTTGGTCGACTAAGAAATCGCCATAAAAATAATTAGGATCGATGCCATTGGGATTAATCACCAATGCTTTTTTCAGCATTTTCTCAGCCATATCATCGTCACCAAAACCGATTGGCCACCCCGGTACTTTATAGTATAGCGACCCTAACGTCGTATACGCTGAGCCATTGAGTGTCGTCGGGTCTGTTTCTATCACGGTTTCCAATAACGCTTTGGCTTTTTTCACATAAGACAGCGCGCCTAAGCCCCCCTTTGCCCCCGCGAGAGAAGCGTTATTGATAGCCAGCCAGACTTTTAAATCCGCTCGTTTGGGTGCTTGCTCAATCTCATATTGATTGTCGTTAATCAAATGTTCAAAGCAGGCCTCCTGCATATCACTATCCGCAATTTTGTACTGGCATTGTGCCCAGCGATGCTGAATCAAGTGTAATGGTTCAGTTGGCGCGGCGCTAACAAAACTGGCGGCGCTCATGCCAACCGCGAGAGTCGCAAGACGACCTAATAAAGAATAATTCATACGCATAATGGCATCCTAATTTTCTTGATGACGACGTTGAATAAAACGTGTAATCGTCTGATGATGTTTTCTTAACTCTCGGCTCACGAGTGATGGAAACCACTGGTTAATTTTAACGAACCACTTTTCTGGCGAACCTATCCAGTGCTGGGCAATCTCTTTTTTCAGCACCTTCCGAACATGTTGCGCGACCACAATAGGTGAATCGCTCTGATTGCCGAGTTCTGCGTTCATTTGCTCGACCAGCGATGAATTGAGTGAGGTCGATGTGGTCCGTGGGGCAAGATACAATACTCGTAGCCCTTCCTCATGTAGCTCACGGTCAAGCGCTTCACTAAAGCGATGTAAGCCCGCTTTTGCTGCGCAATAGCTACTATAACCAGGGTGACCAATGGATCCGAGTGTCGACCCAATATTGAGAATGATGCCGGGACGATTGAGCCATTCCAAGGCCGATTGCGCCAGTAAAATAGGTGAAGTCAAATTAAGAAACAATTCATCATTGACGTCGTGAGGTTGACGCTGCGATAACCAGTCAAATTGGTTATATCCGGCATTGTTAATCACCACATCAATTCCGCCGTTCTCCGCGATGGCTTGAGCCTCGGCTTTAATGGTATCTAACCCAGCAAAGCTCGATAAATCGGCCACAATACTTTGATGATAATCGCTGTACATTAACCGTGTTTTCAGTGATTCCAACTTAGCGGGTGACCGACCCACCAAGATTAACTTTGCGCCATGCTCAGCAAGGTGGTCAGCAATCGCGCTGCCGATACCACCACACGCTCCCGTGATTAAAATACGTTTGTTCGCTAAATCCATGATGCGCTCCTACTGTGTTGCTTTATTCAACGTCAGCTCACCCAGCATGCTGCCGTAGAGCTGAAACACCATATTCGCGCTGTCAATAATGACGGCTTGGTCTTGAGGATCAGTAATACGATTCATCAATGATTCAAAAAATTGAATATGATCTTGATCCAACTCGCTATGTGATTTGAGATAACGCATTGCCTCATCTGGCAAGCCTAAATGTGTTTGAATCAACTGAGCCATCGCACCGCCAGTGGACACACTGGTGCCTTCTAACACCCAGACCATCCCAAATAAGGCGAGTGGATTACCGCGATCAATGTGATGATAAAGATAGGCAACCATCAATTCGATTGACGAGCACGCTTTGCCAGCATTCCGGTTATGTCGCACATCATCGTCATTGGCACCACACGCCGCAAGATCGGCGAGAATCCATTCTTGGTGCCCCATTTCTTCGCTAATGTATTCCCCTAAAGCGGCACGTAACCATTCATATTCCTCACATAACCGGCCGCCACAAGCCATTAATAGCGGTACCGTGTGCTTCACATGATGATACGCTTGCGTTAGGAACGCGGTGTATTGTGACAACTGGATGTTGCCTTGCTGGCAATCAGCAAAAATAGGCGCGGATAACAGCGCTTGTTGCGCTTGCGCGGTATCGCGATTCAACTGTTCAAAAAATGTAGACATATGATAATCCTTATTCGGCAACGGGGAGAACGTAGTGTCTTTGCTCATTAGCCCATTGTTCAAAATTCAGACGAAGAGGTTTGCCGTTCGCCGTCCATAACTGTCGCTCTTTGGGATACTCTGCTCGGCATAAGCAGTATTTTAATTGGGCGTAATCGGGTAACGATGGGTTTAAAATGCGAAGTGCTTGCATAACAGCCGCCGGTGAATCATGCACCACAACAGCAGTCAGTGCTTTTTCACCATCACCAACCACGACCAAAGAACGTAATGGGGCATACGCATGCGCTTCTGTCTCAACCCACTCAGGCGAAACATTCCGTCCAAATGCGCTAATCAACTGATTTTTTAAGCGTCCGGTGATGGTGAGATATCCCTTATCATCGCGCTGTGCCAAATCGCCGGAGGCGAACCACTCCGGTGTGAAAGGTTCACCAATGTACCCCAATGCGACATTGCCTTTGACCCATAGTTGCCCTTGTTCATCAATATGGATTTGTTGATGTTCCAGCACTTGGCCAGCTGAATCGATGGATAGGTGCGTTGGCGTATTCACACTGACTACCGACGCACACTCAGATAACCCATACCCTTGATACGCGGGTAATCCTAAACGATGCGCCTGTGCAATCACCTGCGATGACACGCGAGCGCCACCCACTGCGATAAATTGAAAGCCGACGCCCAAGTCCGGAGTTTGCGTCACTAACGCCACCAAGACCTCAAGTAATGCTGGGGTTAACACGACACTGCTTGGCTGATAGGTCGCTAATGTGGTGGCAAACATCGCGGGATCGAATTGACTCGAACCATTCAATCCAACCTCTCGACCGGGTAACAAAATACACGATTCTCCGAGTAACAGCGGTACATAGATTGACGCAATATTTTCTAATAACGTGGCCAGTGGCAGAATCGCCAGATGCGCGCCATTTTTTACCGTCGGTCCAACTACATTCGCCAACGATTGGCTCACGCGATAAAGATTATCAGCACTTAAACAGACGCCTTTGGGGTGGCCCGTTGATCCAGATGTGAATGTCACTTTGCACGTTTTAGGCAAAATCTCAGTTGCGTCACTAACGATAGGGGTGATTGGCAGGCCATAAATCGGCGCGATAGACTCAGCGTCTGTAGCGATTCGCTCACTGATAGGCCACTCACCGATGAGGATATCGGCGCCGCTTTGGGTTAAAAGATGCGTCACTTGCGCAGCAGAGAAAAAATGAGGAACCGGCACCAGCACCACATTCGCCAATTGCGCGGCAATATCAATCACCGCCCAAGGTAATCCATTTTGTTCTCGCAAAGCGATACAACGACACGATAATGCACTAATTCGCTGCGCCGCATCACTGGCATGCTGCCAAAATTGTTGATACGTCAGCGTAGCTAGCTCACCATTCAAGTACCCAGTAAACGCCACTGCATTCGGCTGTTGTCTAACAACTTGCTCAATCTCTGCTAATAATACGTTCATAAATACAGACCTCGACGTGCTAATAGGCGTTCTAGTTGCTGGATCCCCACCGATAACTCGCCGGCCATAATGCGTGGGCAATGATCGTAATAACGGCCCCAAATTCGATTGGCATCAGGAATACACATTGCTTGTGCAGAGGCCAGTATGGTCGGCTCTAACCCAAACCGGCGCAACATGGCGAACAACGGATCAGTTGCAGTAAAAATGCACCAACGATACCCATCAGCCATCAAAGCTTGCAGCACTAAATAAAAATGTTGCAGCGACAGGCCGTGAGAAAACGATGCCAGCTGACCAAACTCCACCAGCTTATGGCGTTCAATCGAAACGCCAATTTTCTCAGTTAAAATACAATCAGCCGATTGCGGAAGATATTGCTCAAGAAACAGACTCGCATTCCCAGCATCACGAAACCCACACACAGATTGAATGTCATCATTGGCATCCATCATCACTAAAAACTCGGGCATAAATTCTTGTACATCGGCATTAAACGCTGCGGCGTAACGCTGAAAGACATAGCGCTCGACTTCTGTCCGTCGCTCATGACCAGTATCAATACGGTGTAAATTAAGGGGTTTCAATACCGTTAGTGGCTGCATAAGTACCGCTCCTTACTCAGGGAATACCCAAGAGAGTAAAGCGGTTAACTTAAGAGAAGCTTAAGAAAACTAAAATAACCGACCTAAACACAAAAAGAAGGAAAGGAAGAAAGTGGGCAGTGGG
>JBQGON010000042.1:0-22930 GCA_052087065.1 Vibrio sp.
CCTAAACTATGGTCATTACTGCTGATCATTATAGGGCGACCGTGATACCAAAGCTCGTCTTGAACATGAAGCAACTGTCGTGCTGCCAATGCTCGTTCAATACGATAATTGAGCCCAGCAACACCAAAATTACCATCGCGTACTGCACACAATAATCTCACCCGATTAAATGCTTCAAGTACTGCGCGGGCTTTCAGTTCCATCGAGATCGTCTTGGCATCGTCATAGAAAGTTTTATTTATCAAGGTAAGATAGTCGCGATACTTGTCCACCACCCCATTTAGCATCGTTTGATAAGATTCACGAGAGAGTGGATAATGACGGATATCGGCAAACTCACGCTGCCAAACGGCCTCAACCTGACGCTCATCGCCACTATTGACCGCCTTAGCAAGTTGCCCAATTCCCGAGCTAGCATTAAAACGATAACTTTTTTGCAGCATACACAAGCAATCAGCAATCGAGCTACGTGACGAAGAGGCAGGAGACAATAATGCTTGATAGCCAGTCAGCGTAGCTAGGATTTGTCCTTGTTCTTGGCTATATCCGGCCGATAGAAAACGACAAATGTCGCCAAGTACCGCCCCTGCCTCAACGGAGGCTAACTGATCTTTATCTCCCAAGAGCACTAAACGTGCATGCGATGGCAAAGCTTCTACTAGCTTCACCATGAGTGATAAGTCCACCATCGAGGCTTCATCGACAATTAACAAATCGAGATGCAGCGGGTTCTTGTTATTATGGCGAAACTCAGCACTATGGGGCAGAGCTCCTAATAAGCGATGAATCGTACTAGCTTGTGTCGGGATCAATGCTTTCAATTGCGGATCAACCGATAGGCGTGCCACCGCTTTGGCTATCGACTCAGTTAAGCGGGCTGCAGCTTTACCTGTTGGAGCCACTAATTTGATGGTCGGTGGGTGGGCTGAAGATTGCTCTAATAATGCCGCTAACAGCTTAGTCACAGTGGTGGTTTTACCGGTACCTGGACCACCAGAGACTACGGTAAAACGACGGGTCAATGCGGTTGCGGCGGCGACTTTTTGCCAATTTAAACAGGCCGATTGCGGTACCCAGCGATCTAATTCACCGAGCCCTTCAGCATGCTGGGCGCCAGTAAGGCATTGCTCAACCGCGTCCCAGTTGATCTGTTCCGGCAATACAATATCTAAATAATCCATAACCAGCTTCTGCCGTTCCACTTGCGTATGAACCTCTGACAAGGATGCAAACAGCCGCTGATAATCGCGCGCAAATAAGCGTTCTAAATAGGTATGTAACGCTTCTAACTCATGAGCCCCAAGCTCAACCGGTCTCGCTAATCGTTGCAAATGGGCACTTAACGTGACTTCATACGACCAATAGCGATGTAAATATAACCGTTTCCCATCAAAAATAAGTGGAACCGCCTGATCCCCAGACACGCCAACCAATGGTGACATTGCTAATAACGCCGCAAAATCGCCGTGTAGCCAATCGTCAGGAATCGCCTGTACTTGCTCACCAAACACGCCGAGTTTACTTGCAATATCAACGCTCTGCCCGCGACTGTCCTCAAGTGATAAACAGATATGGCCACGCCCAACCTCAGCACTCAATGCGGCAACCAATAGAATCAGTTGTGGTGAGCTCTGCGGGGCTTGCTGCCCAATGAAACGCGCAAATTGGTAATCAAGCTGACGAATGCTTCCCTGCTCGGCAAGTGACGATAACAAAACGTATACATCGTTTCTCATAGATCTAACTCCATTTGCCCTTGCTCGGTATGACGAAAATCAATCATCTGGCCATCAATCAATTGGTCTAATTCCTCAATCAACGCAAACTCAGGTCGCGCATGAAAAACACCATGCTCTGGTTGGCGATCCATACCCCGTAAAAACACATAATAAACGCCGCCAAAATGTGTCTCGTACGTATAATCGGCGACTCGACTACGTAAAAAACGATGCAATGCTAAGGCATAAAGTTGATATTGCAAGTCATAGCGATGCTCGGCCATCGCTTGCTGTAAAGCTTGACCTTGATAAGCACTGGTATTATCACCTAAATGGTTAGATTTCCAATCTAAAACATAGTAACGACCTTCATGCTCAAACACTAAATCGATAAACCCTTTAAGCATCCCCTGCACGGGGTAAAAACCCAGAGCCCCTGCTCGCGCCGACAGCGCATCATAACGATGAGTAATACGGTTCAAACTCGGGGCATCGAGTATTTTTATCGGCAATAAAAATTCCATTTCGATCAGCATTTGTGGCGCAGTTTTAACGCCTAAGCATAACTTCTTACCATCAAGAGGCGTATTCAGGACATCATCCACCAGCTTCTGTAACACCGGTAACCACTGCTCATCATACTGCTCATTTTCCAGTAATTGCTGCAAAATCTCGTGATTCTCGATGCTCGTGGCCGCTTGATTGAAAATCACTTGCTCAAACACACTATGTAAAAAAGTGCCCGGTTGCGCACCACGTGGAAAGGTAAAAATCGACCGTTCATCATCGAGCAATGAAACATCTTGTAATTCATCAGCCGAATCGATATCAAAACCAGACACTTCGACTTCAGCGCCAGCACCGTGGTGCATGCCTTGTTTGACTAAGCCAGAATAGCTGGTAATTCGCCAGCGCCGATCAATCGGGTGTTGTAACGACTGAACTGGCAATGTTTCATGCGCTTCACGCATAGGAATATATGTGTCTTCTGGTAAACATGGTGGCACCGTTTTAAGTGCGTTGACACCATTAACTGCAGCGTCTAACGAGGCATTCAAAAGCTCGATACCGCCCGGCTCACCGTTTTGTAGTAGATATCCAATGGCACTATCATGTACGCCAGAAGGTTCTTTGGTTGAGCGGCCATTGCGCAGTGGCGCCACACCAATAAAACACGCATAGACGGCGCGCGTTAACGCCACATAAGCCAACCGTAAATCTTCAGCTAAGCGCTCTTGTTCAGCCTGTTGTAACGAGTCATCACTGGCTAGCATATCCAGCATGGTTTGGCCTGTTTGCGCATCGTAATATTTGCCTTCGCTTGCGGGGCGATACCCTAAAGCAAACGGCAAAAACACCAAGTCATATTCCAGCCCCTTCGATTTATGAATGGTGACAATCTGGACGAGATTACGCTCAGACTCCAAGCGCTGAATTTGCGCGTCGTGCTGCCCTAATCCCATTGCAACATCGGTGATGGTTTGAGATAACCAGCGTAGTAGCCCATGGTCACTATCAATATCTTGCGTTGCTTCTTGCAACAATTCGCCAATGTGCATGAAGTCGGTTAATGCGCGCTCACCATCAGATTCTTGTAACCAGCGTTCAGCAATATGTCGTTGAGACAATACCGCGCGTAACATGGGTAATACCCCACGTTCTTTCCAGAGCTGGCGATAGGTTTTAAATTCATGGCTGACTTTTTCCCATTCGTTCTCATCCCAATTGAGTTTATCTAACTGCTGAGCATTGAGCGCAAACAGCGGGCTTGCCAAGGCGGCCCGCAATAAGCGGTCATTGTCTGGATTCAATACCGCTTGCAATAGGCGTTGGATATCCAGCGCAACGTGGCTAGCAAAGACACTTTCACGATTCGACAGATACACACTCGCGATGCCTTGTTGTGATAAGGCATCTTTAATGCGCCGCCCTTCACTGCCAGTGCGCACAAGAACGGCAATATTCCCCGCCTGAATGGTTTTTTCATTCGCGAAATGGGCCCTATGTTGCTGGGCCAGCGTTAAAATATGCTGAATATGCCCCGCTGTCGCATCGGCCATCTGCGTGAGATAGTCTCCCTTGGTAAGCAATTGGCCGTCCGTATCGGGTTGCCAGTAGGTTATCGCCGGTTGCTGCTCTCCCGCTAAATACCAAGCTTTTTGAGCGGCCTTAGGGTTAGGGCTGACCGGATAGAAAGGGATGTCTTCATCATAAATAAACGGGCTATCAGCTTGTTCAAATAATCGATTAACCCCTTCGACCATATCCTTACTTGAGCGCCAATTGGTGCCCAATGTGTAGTGCGCTGAAACCTGCTGACGAGCGCGAATATACGTAAAAATATCCGCCCCACGAAATGCATAAATAGCCTGTTTAGGGTCACCAATCATCAATAACCCAGATTGTGGATCGGGTAAATAAATCCGACTAAAAATGCTGTATTGCAGCGGATCGGTATCTTGGAATTCATCGATCATCGCCACGGGATATAACGTGCGAATACGCTCAGCCAAAACATGATGTTCATCGAGATCAATTGACGCAGAAAGCTGAGTTAATAAATCATCAAACGATAGCCATTGCTTACGCTGTTTGAGACTTGCCAGCATGCTGCGACACGAATCAATCGCATGCGCCAATAATGGACCTTCTAAACTCACTGGCTTTGCAAGAAAAGTCTCAATCGCGACAAATACGTCATGTTGCGGCGCGGCTTTACCTTGCGGCGTTTTTTCCACCAATACATTTTGCGCAAACTTTTCTAATTTATCGGGCCATTCATAATTGAGAGTCGGCATCGCAGCCCAAGCGGACACCGACAGTAACCACTGCGGTAATGTTTTCTTACTGTAGCTACGCTTATTGACATCAGAGAGACTAATACAGTTTTCCAGATCCGCTTCATGTTCTCGCCATAACTGCTTAAGATCCGCAATACGTTGCAAATTATTCTCATGCAATGTGGCTAAATCTTCAGACAATGGAGGGGTGGTTAACATCAAAGGCGCCCCAGACAGGTAACGACCGATACGCTGCAATAAATCATCAGGCTGCCCCCATAGACGACGTATTTCCGCCGCAAGGTTTACCGGCAAAGGATAAAACTGACGACGCCAATAATCGGCCACCACTTGAGCTTTTAAGTGACTTTCATCGGTGACGAACTCATTGGAGAATCGACTGCCGGATTCAAACGCATTTTGCGTCAACATCCGCTGACAAAAACCGTGAATAGTATAAATCGCCGCTTCATCCATTTGCCGCTCAGCTTCGGTGAGTAACTGGGTAGCGAGATGGTGATCCTGATATTGTTCAAGTAAAGGCGCGATAACAGGATCGTCACTCTCACCACGAGCAAAAGCAATCCGCGCAGTATGTATCCGTGTTCGAATACGTTCACGTAGCTCCGCCGTTGCCGCTTCGGTAAAAGTAACCACCAGAATTTGGTCAACCGATAACGGTACTGAATGACGTGACACTTTATCACCGTGCCCGAGCAGCAGGCGTAAATATAAGGCTGCAATCGTAAATGTTTTGCCCGTTCCTGCGGATGCCTCAATTAAGCGAGCGCCATGGAGCGGAAACGTCATCGCATCCAAAGTTTCTGGTTGTATTGCCTGAGTAACCGCCGTCATGACTCTACCTTCAAAGTTATACATTGATATTTTTGTGCTTTATTTCACAAATACTTTCACGATTTTGCACTATGCAAGTTCCAAAAATAGAAATGGGACTCGCTTCACGGTGCTCTCAGCGATGAATCGCTAACATGCATGCAGATTTACAGAAGACCATCTCATAACGTGAACAATTCGGTCCCTCTGACCTTGGCCGCACAGCGAACGCCCTACAAATAATGATTTACTGGCGGCCACCTACTCTTCATCACCCATTTGTTTCCTATGTAAGCGCGGAGCCATTAGGACACTTTCACTCATTCGCAATACATCATGCGCCAATTCATCACTCCAATGCGGCCAAATACGCTGAATATAAGCGTTATTGCCTTCACCTCGCGTTTTAAATCCATCATTAAAGGTTTCAGCCATTTTTTTACGGGATTTATCGTCATCAGCCACCCACTGACCCCGTGAGAAACCGGCTTCGATGCTCGCCAATGCGGTACGAGGAAAATACGCTAAAGGCGTATTAAGCCCTTGATAATACAGCCTCACCAGTTCATTTAGCCACTGAGTCGCCTCTTCTAACGACTCTAACGGCGGCCAATAATAATGAACCACACCTTCTTTGCGATCATAGCCTAATACGTGCGTCGTACGAGACTGCCCCATCAACGCAAGGCATAAATGATCAATCCAAGCAGCCAGCAAATCCTGAGCACGTACCGACCCACTGCGATAGCGAATGGCACCAGCGGCGAATATATTCACCAGCCAACCCGTTAATTGCACTGGTTTTTCATCGCCAAGCACCGTCAGTGTTAGGTTTACTTCAATATCGTCACAAGGCTGACTACATAAAGGGCTAACGGCGTCGGCCAGCTCTTGAGCTTGTACGCGATTGGTTTCCAGTTCCAATGTGCCAAAGGCACCAATCGGTAAAAAACCTTGAGCTCGCTGCTGTTTAGCAAAGTGTGCTAAGGCCTGCTCTTGCTCATCAGCACTCTCACATTCCAGTAGCACTTCAACTAATGCATCACGCAACTGATAACTGGCCAGCCCATCCAAGACAAACGGCTCTTCGTCATCCATCACATTCAAGGTGGTATCAAAATTAACTTTTAAGCGACGATTAAAATAATACTGTACCGGTAAACGCCAAAATTTTTGTAGCTCCACCAGATCAAGTTCTAGGGGAAAGGTCACCTCTAATAAATAGTCATCAAGCGCTTGATTAAATACGCTCGCACCTTGCCCTTGGCGTAATGCGGCTGGTAACCACTCTCTGGCATAACTTCCCTCAATCAAGAAGCTATCGGTACTAAACGGCACCATCGCGTGATGGTGTATTAAATGGTGGTGTAAGCGCTGAGCGGACTCATCGGCAGGCAGAGATAATTGTGCTTCTAACGCATAGTTTTGCTGGCAATATTCTAATAACTCACTGACTAATACGGAAGGTACACACTCACTATTGTCTTGAATAGAGCGGCCAATATAGCTGATATAGAGGCTGTCTTGCGCGGATAACAGCGCTTCTAAAAATAAATAACGATCATCGTCACGACGTGAGCGATCGCCTGGCCGAGTCCGCCCATTCATTAAATCAAAACCTTCCGGCGGCACCGAGCGTGGATACACCCCATCATTCATACCCAGCAAACACACGACATTGAATGGAATGGATCGCATTGGCATGAGGGTACAGAAATTAACTTGGCCTGCTAAGAACCGTTGACTCACTCGAGTGCCCGACAGCTTATCATGTAAGTACTGGCTCATAATGCGTGAGGTGATATCGCTCTCGTAACACGCATCAAGCAATTGTTGTTTTAATTGCGTCAGCGTATCGCGTATCGATTGCAGTGCCATTTCCCCTTCCAGATCGACACTAAAAAAGTCAACCAATACACCATTTAGGATGCTTCGCCAATCATCGATTGACTGCGTTTGCCCAAGGGCAAAGCGGTAGTGACTGATCATTTCGATAAAATGAGCCAGCTTGCCAGCCAGTTCCGCGCTCATGCCTTGCACTTCATTATAAGGCGCTAAACAATGCTCATCATGCTCATATAAATCGGTGTTGGCTGGCATCGCATAGCCTAACAACATACGCTCAATACCAAATTGCCAAGTATTTTGCACTTGACGAGGCAAATCGAATTCTTGCGCTGTCGTCTCGTTGAGCCCCCAGCGAATTCCCGCTTCTTCGACCCATTGCTGAGCAATGTTAAACTCGTCTTCACTCAGCTGAAATTTAGCTAAAATGGCCGGAGTTTCCAACAATTCCAGCAACTCTGTCGCTAAACAGCGCGATTCTGGTAATTGAATCAGTTGCAAGAAAGCGTGATAAATTGGGCTTTCTTTATCCGCCGTCCGATCTGAGATAGAAAAGGGAATGTAGCGCTCACCGGGCGCATTACCAAATACGGCTTGAATGTAAGGGCTATACGCATTGATATCCGATACCATGACGATAATATCGCGTGGTTGCAAATCTGCATTACGATCAAACATCGCCAGCAATTGATCATGCAAAACTTCGACTTCTCGCATAGGGCTATGACAGGCATGAAACGTCAATGATACATCCTGGTCGTCAATCACCTGCTTATGCTGACTATCGTTAATTTTACTGTCATCGTGATGCTCTTCGAGGTTCAATACATCAGCTTGTAAATGATGTAACAACGTATCTCGCTCGATATCAATAAATAGCTGATGCTCTTCATTATCGGTTTGCGACAACAAAAATAAATTATCCCGTCCAAGTTTCCCCATCGAGGCTAATAAACTGTTCCCCATGGCTTGACTGGTGTGCAATTCATCATCGTATCGGTTGATATCGCCTTTCAGTGGTGAGATTTCAGTCAACACCTGCAAACCATCATTACCAAGTTGCAATTGCTTACGTCGCTGACGTTCCACTTTCGCTAAGTACTTGCGGTCGCGAATATCACCCCAGTAATACTGGCAAGGGTTGCTAAACATTAAATGCACATCAATATGTTCACCCAAGGCTTTCAACGCATCCATGTAACGTGGCGGTAGTGACGAAATACCAAAAATAAATAAGCGTGATGGCAGCAAAGAGACATCCACAGCATCATGATTTAGCGCGGCAATAAAATCATCATACATGTTGGCACGATGATAACGAGACTGACCTAACTCAAGCGTATATTGATACAAATCTCGCCATAATATGGCCTGCCATTCATGTTCGCCCTCAAGCTCACTGACACTTTCGCCCGCTTCCCACGCGGCAATCCAATCTGGGCGATATACTAAATAACCATCGAAAATATCGGCAATTTTTTCCGCTAATTGATACGCTTTTGAGTCATCATCATCTTGCGCGAGATATTGCTGTAATGGCGCAAAAGGAGCGGTCGGCAATAAAGCGGGTAAGCGTTCAAGTAATTTCCATGTCATCGCTTCTTTATTGAACGCGCTGCGTTTAGGCACGCCTGCGAGTACTTGGGTAAACATTTCCCAAATAAACGTCGCGGGTAACGGAAAGTCCATGTTCGCCGCGACACCAATTTCTTGGGCTAATGCCATTTTCAGCCATTGCGACATCCCCGGGCTCTGAACCAAAATTTGTTCCGCCTGAAACGGATTGGGTAAGGGATCATTTTTGATCAAATGCACCAAGAGAATTTTCAGGGTATCGACTTTATTGGAATGATAAACAGTAAACACGAGGCGCTCTTTATTGTCATTGACTCTGTATTGAGAGTACCACAAACCATTTATCGGCAAGAAGCGATTCCCTTGCAGGTTAAGGTAAGCATCAGCAAAAACGGGATTTCATATCAATAATGCCCTTTCGCTTGCACCGCCCACCGCTTTATTGAATGATAGTGTCTGGTTTACTAGGTCTGTGGTATCAGCAATGACACGTCATGTCTCTTTCAAGCAGCTGCGAGTATTCACCAGCATCATTCAATACAAAACCATTACCGCCGCATCAGAGCAGCTCTTTTTGTCAAAAGCAGCCGTCAGTATGGCTCTATCGGAGCTAGAAAAACATTTAGGTCACGCGCTATTCGACCGCGTCAATAATCGCCTCATTCTTAATCAAGAAGGACGCCGCCTGCTGCCTTATGCCGATGAGCTGCTGTGTCGTATGAGCGATCTCGACAAAGCATTCAGTGATGAACACTCACTGTTTGGTCAATTGCATATTGGGGCAAGTGACACCATTGGCAATCAAGTCGCTCCTTTCTTACTCAGCCAATTTCGTCATCACTATCAGCATCGCTCACAAACCTTATTTATTTCCAATAGTGCATTAATTTGCCAGAAGCTGATTGATTACGAGCTTGATATCGGCCTGATTGAAGGCAAGACTTATCACCCTCAACTGCTCTCTACGCCGTTTAGCCAAGATGAAATGTGCATTATTTGCGCACCTAACCATCCGCTGTTATCTCAACCGAGTGTGCAGTTGGATGACCTAGAGAACAGTGAATGGATATTACGTGAAGCGGGATCGGGAACTCGCGAATTCTTTTTACGAACTGTCGCGCCGCGCATCGAGTACTGGCATGAAGCCTTTGAACTCAATACAACCGAAGCCATTATAAATAGTGTCGCCGCTAATTTAGGATTTGCGTGTTTATCTCGCTTAGCAGCGAACGCGGCTGTCGCCAGCGGCCGCGTCAAACTTATCGAACTTCCTCTCGACATGAAAAGACGTTTTTGGTTACTCGTTCACAAAGAAAAGTACCAAAGTCCCTTACTCAAACGATTTATGGAATACTGTTATCAC
Source organism: Vibrio sp. (assembly GCA_052087065.1). Taxonomy (GTDB): domain Bacteria; phylum Pseudomonadota; class Gammaproteobacteria; order Enterobacterales; family Vibrionaceae; genus Vibrio. The sequence goes on from JBQGON010000042.1 coordinate 10,116, forward strand.
TGGGATAATGACTTGTCCCTCTAACGCAAACTGGACTTTTAACTCACTTACCTGTATAAAAAGCCAGTAATGTCGTGCAAAAAACAGTAGAGGATTAACCATGGCTGTCATCGTTAAGTACGTGGTCGAACGCAACGGAGAAGAGAAAATGACTTTTACCTCTAAAGCCGAAGCTGACGCTTATGACAAAATGTTAGATATGGCGGATGAGCTTTTTGAACTGCTTGGTAAAAGTGAATTGCTTGAGCAAGAAAATAAGCAAGAAGAACTCGCCATGTTCTTGGCTCAAAATCGCGAAGATGTGCTTGTGGCACTGGGTGCAAAACGTAAACCAACACCAAAGAAGCCAAAAGCAGCCAAAACCGAGCAAGCTGACTCTGACTCGGTGGATGACGCAGCATAATTCATGCGCGCACCATGTCCATGAAACCGCTACCTAGTTAGCGGTTTTTTATTGTTTCCTATAATTGATATATATCTCTAAAAAGACAATAGGTATCGGTCGACAGACTTCTCTATGGTTTGCTCTTTCTTATCGGAGTCAGTCTCTTTACTATGCTCGATAAGCAAACCGAATTAACCCATAAGCATGATGCGCTCATTGCATCATGTCATTAACATATCCTCATAATCAATGGAGAGTAAGATGGCTCATTTTGCACTTGGCTTTGGTAGCGCAACGAAAAACCGCGATGGAAAAATCATTGAAGCATATTTTCCAGCTCCAATTCTCACCCCATCAGAAAGTCTTATTGCCGAACTTAGCGCGGCCACTGAATACACACAAGGTAATCAATCCCTAGAGCTGACGGCAACCGATGCGGCAAAACTGGCGTCAGTATTTGCCAATCACGCTCAAGCAGATAACGCAAAATTTGCAGAAAAAGCGGCGCAATCAGAGCAGCCTCTGGTACTGGTCATTCTCGCCAGTGATGAAAAACCGAGCTCTGTTGCTGAAGCATTTCTCAAGCTGCAACTGATCTCACACCGCCTCGCAAAGCCACACGGCATTGTACTGGATGGTATTTTCGGCCTACTCCATAACATCGCTTGGACTAACGAAGGGCCCATCGATCTACCTGAATTAGCGGATCGTCAAATTGATGCGCGTCTCGCCGGTCGTGCCTTGAATGTCGATTGTGTTGATAAATTCCCTAAAATGGTGGATTACATCGTACCAACAGGCGTGCGTATTGCTGACACTTCTCGTGTGCGTCTCGGCGCTCATGTCGGCGAAGGCACAACAGTTATGCATGAAGGCTTTATTAACTTTAATGCGGGTACTTGTGGTGTGAGCATGGTTGAAGGTCGAATTTCCGCTGGTGTGATGGTAGGCAACGGCTCTGATATCGGTGGCGGAGCCTCAATCATGGGAACGCTATCTGGTGGCGGTAAAGTCGTCGTTTCTATTGGTGAAAGTTCACTGTTGGGTGCTAATGCCGGGTTAGGTTTCCCACTTGGTGATCGCTGCACGATAGAGTCTGGCTTATATGTCACCGCTGGTACAAAAGTCCAAATGTTGGATAAAGACGGCCAAAAAGTGGAGATGATTAAAGCGCGTGATTTAGCTGGCGTTTCCGATCTGCTCTTCCGTCGTAATTCGCAAACAGGCCAAGTGGAATGCTTAGCGAATAAATCAGCCGTCGAGCTCAATAGCGCACTGCACAGCCATAACTAATCGCACTCTCGCTTAAACGATGTCAATTAAACCAAGATCAATAGCCAGCCTTAGCGCTGGCTATTTTTTTATTCTCGCCCCGTTCAACGGCTCAATAATAGGCAACCAGCGTTTATTAATACCATGAATTTACTCAATAACGTTCCCGTATGGTTAATTATGAATCATACTGTTATCAAGAAGATTCAATTCGCATTGATAAGTGAGTTATCGCTTAATGCAATATCAAGGATATTGCATTCGTGCCCCTAGTGATTCATCTCAGGACAATCGTCACATCGCCGATTATAAGGAAAATATATGGAGTTTTTACTGGATCATTGGCAATTTGAGCCAAATGCTATCACTTCTGAGAGCTTATCCCCCGATGCTATCCAACCTGGCCACTGGTATCATTGCTTACGTGATGCCCCTCAGGTCAAAACATGGTTAGAACATAATAATGTCTCTCGCTCCATCATAGACAGCTTGCTCGCGGAAGATACCCGTCCGTTGTTTGAAGAATACAATGATGACCAGTTTTTATTAATCCTGCGAGGGGTCAACCTCAATCAAGATGCGAACCCTGAAGATATGCTCAGCATTCGCCTGCTCTATATCAATGGGGCATTGATTTCGACCCGAAAAATCCCATCAAAAACACTCGAAGTCATTCGCTCTCGTCTGAACAACGGTCAAGGTCCGAATAGCCTGTCGGATCTTATTATGCAGATTATTGATGGATTAAATCGTAATATTGATAACTACCTAGACACCATTGAAGAAAAAATCACACGGTTTGATGATGAGCTGGAGCTCAGTGAAGAATTGATGCAAACCCATAAAGCCCTACTCAAAATGAAACGCTTTATTAAACCGCAACAGTACGCTATTGATGATTATCAAGATAGCGTCGCACCGGTCGCGATTGAAAAACAGCTGCGTCTTAAACATAGTGTGAATACCATTACACGTATCAACGAAAACTTAGATTTTTATCTAAACGAGCTGGAAATTATTAAGGGCGAACTGCGCCAATATCATGCGGAAAAGCTTAATAAAAATACGTATTTATTCTCTATCATTGCCGCTATTTTTTTACCAACTAGCTTCTTAACAGGACTATTAGGCGTCAATGTTGGTGGAATACCTGGAACCCAATCCCCCTTCGCATTTACCTTATTCTGTACAGCGCTCGTGCTAATTTTTGCCGTTGAGATGTGGATTTTAAAACGGTTACAATTCTTCAGTCGCTCTTAACGCCGATAAGGAGAACCAATGTATATCTTTGGATATGGCAGTTTAATGAACTCAGCTTCTCGCCAATTGACGGGACAAACAGGGCAAGCCATTCCGGTCATCGTTGGCGGGCTTGTCCGTCATTGGGGCAAGATTGATGATAGCTACGTGATGTCACCGCTCGTCGTTCAGCCGGGGCCAAGTGAAGTTAATGGGGTGCTGTTATACGTCAGCGACGATCAATTGCCAGAGTTTGATAAACGTGAACGTGGTTACCAACGAATGCGGATTCCGTCCACATCGATCACCAGTCAGCATGCTTTCGATACTCAGCAAGATGTATGGGTTTACGTTACCCATACACATCAACCACCGTGTAACCACAGCCCTATCGTACAAAGCTATGTGGATACCGTATTAGCCGGTTGTCTGGAAGTGTCAGAAGAATTTGCTCGCCATTTTGTGGCACATACTAAAGGCTGGCATCACCCACGAGAAAAGGATCGTCATGCTCCTATTTACCCGAGAATGGCGGGGATAAAGGCTGAACAATTACCACTGATTGACGCATTGCTCAGTGACGTATAATTACGCCTTTGTTGAAAAAAGACCTCGGAAGAGGTCTTTTTTTGGGTATTAGCGTGCGTTAAATTGATAAATCGTCGTCGATTCATAGCGCTCATCCGGCTCTAACCAACAAGTGTGGTGGGGCCAATCAGGACGGTTAGGAGAATCTGGCAGGTATTGCGTCTCTAACGCAACACCTTGGTAATTGTGATACACCTCGCCCGTGCGGCTTGGCGTCCCCTCTAAGAAATTCCCCGTGTATAACTGGATGGCAGGTTTATCGGTAAAAACCTGCAACGTTAACGATTCATCAGCCGCCGTTAATGACGCAATACAATGATCGATTGACGTATTACCGAGGAAATAACTGTGATCATAGCCATTGACCATCTTGAGCTGCGGATCATCCAATAAACGAGAACCAAGTGTATGCGGCTGGCGAAAATCAAAGGCGGTTCCTTCTACAGGGGTCAACCCTTGATCTAAAGGAATACCGCTATTATCTGTTGGTAAATAGTCATGAGCCTGAATCGACAGCGTATCGTTGACGATCTGATGGCCCTCATTGGCGCCCATCAAATTAAAGTACGCATGGTTAGTCATATTCACCGGTGTTGTCGCATCCGTCGTCGCCGCGTAATCAATCTTAACCTGATTGTCGTCGGTCAATGTATACGTCACTTGCGCGTGCACGTTCCCCGGAAAGCCTTGATCGCCATCAGCGGAATGGATAGAGAAAATCACATGCTGCGCACTGCTCTCGGCAATCGTCCAACGGCAATGACTCCATCCTTGCACGCCACCGTGCAAAGTATGAGGAGCTTGGTTAGCAGTTAACTGATAAGTAGAACCATTGTGCTGGTATTGACCATTCGCGATACGGTTTGCATAACGACCGACAGTTGCTCCTAAAAAGCTACTCTGTTGGTTAAAATCATCCATCGTCGCGACGCCAAGCAATACCTCACGTGTTGTATTCTGCACTGGAACCTGACAACTTAACCACGTTGCTCCGATATCCATAAAGACAAGTGACATACCCTGTGCATTCTGCAATGTCACCAGTGTCGCCGGTTTGCCATCGAAAGCAGGCTGTTGAGTCAGGGCATCTAAACTAATTTGCGTCATGTCGTAAAATCCTATGTTTTCGTGCGATAAAAACAATCACGATGATTACTGATAATTTGATCAAACGATGGTAACAGTTTGAATACAAAGGGAGCTGTGATCTTACAAACAAAGGAAAAACATTTTTTCGTATCATATTCACAGCGTGAACGTGGTCTGCTTTTTCTGAGAAAAAATACGCGCTTACACATTCATCAGCGATAAAAAAAGCCCCTTTAAAAGGGGCTTTTTATTAACAATCATTCACAGAACAATTATTTAGCTTCGTTACGTGCTTTCACATCAGCAATAACTTTTTCAGCAACACTTGCTGGACAAGCTGAGTAGTGATCGAATTCCATAGAGAACTGACCACGACCTGAAGTGATAGTACGTAGGTGACCAATGTAGCCGAACATTTCAGAAAGAGGAACGTCAGCTTTAATGCGAACACCTGTTGTACCCGCTTCTTGGTTTTTGATCATGCCACGACGACGGTTCAAGTCACCGATAACATCACCCACGTTGTCTTCTGGAGAGAAAACGTCAACGTGCATGATAGGCTCTAGAAGCTGAGGTCCAGCTTTAGGCATAGATTGACGGAATGCACCTTTCGCTGCGATTTCGTAAGCGATTGCTGATGAATCCACTGCGTGGAAGCCACCGTCAAACAATTCAACTTCAACGTCTAATGTTGGGAAGCCAGCAAGTACACCTTGTTCCATCATGCCAGCGAAACCTTTTTCGATAGCAGGCCAGAATTCTTTCGGTACGTTACCACCAACAACACTAGAAGTGAATTTGAAGCCAGAGTTAGTTTCGCCTGGTTTAATACGGTAATCAATTTTACCGAACTGACCAGAACCACCAGACTGTTTCTTATGCGTGTAGCTATCTTCAACTTCTTGAGTGATAGTTTCACGGTAAGCAACCTGTGGTTGACCAACTTCTAGGTCTACGTTGTAAGTACGACGTAGGATATCTACTTTGATATCTAGGTGAAGTTCACCCATACCTTTAAGGATTGTTTCGCCTGAATCTTCATCAGTTTCAACTTGGAATGATGGATCTTCTGCAACCATTTTACCGATCGCGATACCCATTTTCTCAGTTGAACCTTTATCTTTAGGCTTAACAGCAATTTCGATTACTGGCGTTGGGAATACCATTGGTTCAAGTGTACAAGGGTGTTTAGCATCACATAGAGTGTGACCAGTTTGTACGTTTTTCATACCAACGATTGCAATGATGTCACCCGCTTGAGCAAAAGTAAGCTCTTTACGGTCATCAGCTTGCATTTCAACCATACGGCCAACACGCTCAGTTTTACCAGTGAACGCGTTAAGAATGGTGTCACCTTTGTTCAATTTACCAGAGTAAATACGAACGAAAGTTAGGGCACCGAAGCGGTCATCCATAATTTTGAATGCTAGCGCTTTGAATGTTTCGTCAGCAGAAACAACCGCGTGATCGCCAGTTTCTTCGCCTTCTTCATTCATTAGTGGCTGTTCATGTACTTCAGTTGGGTTTGGTAGGTAATCTACAACCGCGTCAAGTACTAGTTGAACACCTTTGTTTTTAAACGCAGAACCACAGTAAGTTGGGAAGAACGCTAGATCACGAGTACCTTTACGGATACAACGTTTGATGTCTTCAACAGAAGGCTCTTCGCCGTCCATGTACGCCATCATTAGATCGTCGTCTTGCTCAACTGCAGTTTCAATCATGTCTTCGCGGTACGCTTCAACATCATCAACCAAGTCAGCAGGTACGTCTTGGATTTCATAGTTTTCTGGCAGACCAGTGTCATCCCAAACGTAAGCTTTACGAGTTAGGATATCAACCACACCTGAGAACTCATCTTCAATACCGATTGGTAGAGTCATTACAAGTGGTTTAGCTGCTAGAACATTTTTAACTTGGTCAACAACGCGGTAAAAATCTGCACCCATACGGTCTAGTTTGTTAACGAAGATCAGACGAGAAACACCAGATTCGTTCGCGTAACGCCAGTTAGTTTCTGATTGAGGCTCAACACCACCAGAACCACAGAATACACCGATACCACCATCAAGAACTTTCAGAGAACGATAAACTTCTACAGTGAAGTCAACGTGTCCAGGAGTATCGATGATGTTGAAGCGGTGGTCTTTCCAGAAACACGTTACCGCTGCTGACTGGATAGTAATACCACGCTCGGCTTCCTGCTCCATGAAGTCTGTAGTAGATTCACCGTCATGAACTTCACCGGTTTTGTGGATCGTACCAGTTAGCTTAAGGATACGCTCAGTTGTGGTAGTTTTACCCGCATCAACGTGCGCGAAAATACCAATATTTCTGTATTTCGATAAATCAGTCATTGTCTTACTCTGTTAATAAGGTATAAAGTGCGCGCAAAGTATATCATAATCTGTACAGACTGATAGCCCTACACGCCGATTCCCCAAAAAAAACTGTTTCTATATTACCCGCTGCGTTTCCGTTTTCATTCATCCCGTTTACCTTCATATAATAAGCAAACACTAGAATATTGATAGAATCAAACGGCCGCATACTACGACTAATACTCTCACGTATTTTCAGCCATACAGTATAGGCAAAATGAAACAATCTTCACTTCTCAATACTGCACTGCTAAATTCTTTGGCCGAGAGGATACAGGGATTTTATTCAAAGTTCATCAAAAGCTTCAATCGCTTCGGATAATTTTTTAACCCCATGGATTTGCATCCCCTCAATGCCATTTTTGGGCATGTTGGCAAACGGAACAATGGCTTTCTTAAAGCCGTGCTTAAACGCTTCTTGTAAACGTTCTTGACCACTCGGCACTGGGCGTATTTCTCCTGCTAAGCCCACTTCACCAAAAATGACCACATCTTTGGGGATCACGCGATCACGAAAGCTCGATAGTAATGCGACAATTAACGCTAAGTCAGCACTGGTTTCTGTCACTTTCACCCCACCAACGACATTCACAAAAACATCCTGATCGGCCATTTGTAAACCACCATGCTTATGCAATACCGCTAATAGTAGAGACAGCCTATTTTGCTCAAGCCCTACCGCTACTCGGCGTGGATTAGTAAGCTGCGAATAATCTACTAAGGCTTGTATTTCAACTAACAGCGGACGCGTCCCTTCCCACACAACCATTACAGAGCTACCAGAGGTTTCTTCTTCACCGCGAGATAAGAAAATAGCCGACGGATTACTCACCTCTCTCACGCCTTGGCCTGTCATGGCAAAAACCCCTAACTCATTGACAGCACCAAAGCGGTTTTTATGACTGCGCATGGTGCGAAAACGGCTATCGGTTCCCCCATCGAGTAATACCGAGCAGTCAATAATATGCTCTAGCACTTTGGGGCCGGCTAAGGTGCCATCTTTGGTGACGTGCCCGACAATAAACACCGCGACATTATTTTGCTTCGCATAACGTGTCAACGCACTCGCCGACTCTCGGACTTGAGAAACACTCCCTGGGGACGATTGCACATCGCCAACATGCATGACTTGAATCGAATCAATCACCATAATTTTAGGCTGTTCTTTTCTCGCAACCTCGCAAATCGTGTCGACATTGGTTTCTGATAACATTTTCAGCTTATCTTTTGGCAATCCAAGACGAGAGGCACGCATCGCCACTTGTTGTAATGATTCTTCGCCGGTGACATATAGCGTTTCCATTTGCGACGATAAATAGCACATGGTTTGCAAAAGCATCGTGGATTTACCTGCGCCCGGGCTACCACCAATCAAAATGGCCGCGCCTGGGACAATACCACCGCCGAGTACCCGATCAAACTCTTTAAAACCACTGCTAAAACGAGGCACCTCTTGTAGATCAATCTCAGAGAGAACCTGTACTTTCGACTCCCCAATTCCGGCATAACCATGCCCAATACGATCATTGCGTGCCGCTTGAGGGGAAGCGGCTAAACGCACTTCAGTAATCGTATTCCACTCACCGCAAGCGCTACATTGCCCTTGCCAGCGCGGAAAGTCCGCCCCACAATCGTTACATACATATGCTCGTTTTGCTTTCGCCATGAAATTGACTACCTTAATTGTAAATGATGACAAGAGATGTGAAATGCCTAATACTAACTATCTATAATGGCAGCTTCTTTTCTAAAGATTTATTATTTATTGCCGATCAATTTATCAAACAATTCATCTAACAGGAAATTATGGATCAATCTGACGTACTTTCATTCGCTGAGCGCTTAATTCCTGCCTATAACTCGCGCGACTTTGAGTCTCTTCTCGATAAGATGACCCAAGATGAGGCACCATCAGCCAAAATTCTTATTAAAATGGAATTGAGCCGCATCATGGCGCCTTGTCATAACAATGTAGACCTCAGAGGCAAGGTCGATGGCGTATGTCGTGAGTACCAGATTGATGATTTCACCCATTACCTCGATGATATTGCTCTTAATACCTACCATAAAAATATTAAAAAATTCGGTAGTTACACCTATGGCGTATGGAACGCACTCAACAATACGCGTAACAATTATCGCGTGATGCAAAGGCGCACCCAAGACTCGACTAACGTAGAAACCAATGCCTATGAAGTCGAACCGATTCGTCTTGGGTACGATCTAAAACGCATGGAAAAACGGTTACGTTTATCAACGCACATTGAGGTCAAAATACCGACAACCAATATTGTGATCCATGGCGAGAGTCTAGACCTCTCCGTATCAGGGGCACGATTTAAAGTACCGTCATGCTTTAAATACAAATCAGAACAAATTATTAAGGTTAAATTTGTAGAATTAAACCAGCGCCATGGTATGCCCGAATTAGACCAATACATTGAATATAAAATCATTGGCCTAAACGATGCTTATAGGCACGATTCAGTCACGTTTTTACGGGCCGTACGAGTAACAAAAACCGACATCATTGGCCAAGTGATCACCGAGTCACTAACAACAATAAAAAAACAGCAAGCGCATGATAATCAAGATAAAATAGCACGCTTGCGTAGCCGTGCTTATGAACATATCTTTCTAAAACACTCTTGTGGCTTACCACTCTTTTTCAATAAAGACACACTACAACTCGCATTAGTTACTGAAAATAATAGAGAAATCTGGCAATACTGGCACGACGAACGTAACCAACAAACCTTAGATAACCTATTTACTCCTAAACGCATGGCCGCACTTGCCAAATCGAACATCAAAGAATGCAGCGTGACCATTTATGCGTTTAAACATGAGCTGAATGGAAAAACACTTTTCTTCTCTTTACTTAAACCCGAAGTTAAAGATGAGGTACGCCAATTATTTTGGCATGTCGGCGCGCAACGCGATACATGGAAAGTCTTCCGTTTGACCATGTTTATGCTGTCTAAGTCAGAGAGAGAGACCTTAGCCTCACACGATGATGAGCTGCAAGGCTATGCGTCACAAATGAGTCATTACGGTGTTCTACAAGAGATTGGAGACATTCAATCGGCTGACGATTATTTACTCCAAGCCAAACCCTCGCTGCCGACTAAAACTATCAATGCTTTCTGCCACCCACGCACCATAAACCATGCGCCAATGGGCATTCATTTTGACGCCTGCTCACGACGTCGTGAACCTCGTTATCAATTCAGAACCCCTATAGAAATTTATCAAGATAATCAATTATTAGCCACCGGGGTCACGGTCGATATTTCTAAGCATGGGTTGAATATTACGCTCAAAACACCGGTCAATTTAACGAGTGAAGTCGACGTAACCATCAACTTTATTGAGCTACAGTTATATAACTCCAAGTTAGCGTTAGACCGTGTTCCCTATCGTACTGTCCGCATCAGTCCGGAAGGTCGATATATCCAATTAATGATTCATGAAAATTCGGAAACCGTGAAAGTTACAGCGTTTCTGCAGTCAATCATCGATCATAACAAGACCAAAATAATCGAAAAACCCGAGGTCCTTCCGTCGATAGAATTATTGGAAGGACTGCACAGCATTCTACTGAGTAAGCTCGTCAGTACCCCTATTTATATTGAAAAGCAAAGCCGTCGATTAAAGCCTAAAGTCATTGGTATAAAGTTACCATTACCCCAGCATCTTGAATTATTCGACTTTCTCGGTACTGATGACACGTTATCGTTAGATTCTATTTATAAAAATCATACCAATACGCTAATGGCGACACCAATGCGTCATATTGAGGGGCTCGATCCGCAATGGAATGAACTCTATGTCTCTGTGTCGAAGTTCGCTAACCGAATCCAAGCGGTAGAAGTTCATTTACACAGTGATTTTAAAGATGCCGAATCAAGATTAGACTATGTTAAACAAGCCAAAAACCTAGGTGAGCTGTTAGTTTTGCGTATTGCCTCTACGCCAGTTATTAATTCGAAAACTCAACTACTGAGCAAGGATATCGAGGAAATGAGTCATATTGATATGCGCATCGCTGCCGCGATCGATAAAGAAGTGAACTCGATTACCGGTTATAACGAACTCATTGATATCACCGATGAAGTCTTGATGCGCCTACCGACACACCAAGACAAATAATACCGCATCCCGACAGCACAAGATTAAGGTAGGGTTTTCCAGCTCAATTTCCCTTGCTTCACTAAACCTGCTGACAAAATGCACAGAACACCGCCAAGCCCAACATATTGCACTGCGGTTTGCGCGCGTTGCTGCACTTTAGGTTTCGCATGATAGGCAATGCCCAATCCAGCCGCATTCATCATGACCAGATCATTGGCACCATCACCAACGGCGACGGTATTATGGGTTTCAATCTCATAATGGTCGGCTAACTGGTGTAAAATATCGGCCTTAGTTTGTGCCGAGACAACATCACCAAGCACTTCCCCGGTTAATCGTCCATGCTGAATGTCTAATACATTCGCTTGCGCATGATCCAAACTAAGCAGTTGCTGTAAATAGTCAGAAAAATATGTAAAGCCACCGGAGGCAATCGCGATTTTCCAACCAAATAGCTGCAAAGTGTGCACTAACGCCTGTAATTCAGGCATGAGCGGTAACGATGAACGCACCGCTTCAAGAATACTTTCATCCGCCCCGGCCAACTGACCAACACGCTGGCGTAAGCTTTGTTCAAAATCCAGCTCACCTTGCATGGCACGTTCAGTCACCGCTGAGACTTCGTCTCCCACCCCAGCAAGCTTAGCAATTTCATCAATACACTCAATTTGAATAGCGGTCGAATCCATATCCATCACCATCAATCCGGGCTTACTCAAATCAGGAACATCTTGAATAACGGCATACTCAAGCCCTAACTCTTGCACAATAGACTGACGTGCTTTCGTCAGCTCTCCGGCCATTAACGCAACTTCATAGTGGCCGACTCGCCACACATCAACGATAGCATTATGTTGGCCAGTCAGAAAATCGAGATCTCGAAAAAAATCCGCGTGTAAACATTCACTAAAAACAATCCAATTGGCTTGTTTACGCTTTAAATAATGCGCGTGTTGGATCTCAGGAAAACGCTGAATCAGGGATGGGTGTTTTTTAATTGATAAATTCTTTAAAGCATCCATGTATACTATCCTTTATGATGGAGACTAAACGTTACCCTATTGCAATTTAAAAACGCAAGTCTCAATATAGCCATCGCTTCATTTTTATAGGTATTAAGGTTTATGAATGGTTCATTGTTCTCATTTCGAGTGGTCATTCGCGTATCTGCGGTCATACTTGTAACCTTGATGTTCATTGTTACCATTACTAACAGTGTCATTATTAGTAGTGGCAATGAGCGCATTCAAGCCAACCAACTTGAAACGCTGACCAAAGTGCTGATTACTCAAGCGGCAATGACAGCCAGTGACATGATAGAACAACAAGATCAGGAGCGTCTCTTAGCATTAACCAATCAACTCGCTGATGACCGACTGGTGTTTGATGCCACCATTTATGATGCGCAAGGCGTCAAATTGGCGTCGAGTGATAATGCAATGAGTGCGAGAGAAGTCTTAGGCTTAGACACACCACTGCATACTGCCAGTATTGGCCGACAACAGTTAGTCGAACCAGTTAAACATGACAATGCCATTATTGGTTTTGTGCGCATTACCTTTGAAACGGGTAAAGTAACCGCTATTTCTGACCATCACTATAGAAAAAGTGATCATTACATGTATTTAATGATCTTAATGAGCTTTATTAGTGGTGTATTACTGACCTTACTATTAAGACGCTCTAGTACCCCAAAAGGGGAGAATTTACTGCTAAACCCTCCTTCG